>NZ_CP024848.1:2600299-2900961 GCF_003352005.1 Oceanobacillus zhaokaii | reverse complement strand
GCTTCGATTTGATCTGTTTGAATTTAAAGATGGAATTTATCCATATCCACGAGTGAAGGAACAGGCATTTTACCCGCCTTCATTGCGAATTTCCCTCCATCCACAAATGCTTGAATTCGATGTTCAATCATCAGCAGGTGAAACGGTCGGATTTAACCCTGACCAAACCGTTGGACCTGGTGAAGAGATAACGTATCGATGGTTTGTTGATGGTCCACATGGTGTGTGTGGAATGTGGGGTATGGCAGATATTCGAAATCATCGCTCACAAGGCGCATTTGGTGCTTTTATTGCAGAACCTAGGGGCACGGAATGGCTTGACCCATATACGCTAAAACCACTTCGTACAGGAGCGAGCGCTATTCTTAGGAATCCTATCCTACCAGATGCAAGAGAATTTGTCATGCTCATGCATGATGGTGTTCGCTTACGTGATGGGGCTAACCAATTAATCGTTGATCCATTTGATGGCGTATTACTTGGAGCTGATGAGGATAACGTGGAATTGGCAGACACTTACGATGATGGCTCCCGTGGATTTAACTATCGTACAGAACGGTTAATTAATCGTTTTTCGGAGCATCCACAGCTGAGTGAATTGTTTAGTTCGAAGGTATTTGGTGATCCTGCAACACCATTATTCGAAGCGTATGTGGGGGATCCTGTTGTTATTCGGCTTGCTACACCTGCAGAACGAAGACGTACACATACCTTCCATCTGCATGGTCATTCCTGGAAGTTTGACGCACGAGATATAAATTCACGCGTTGAATCTTTCGTTGGACTTAATGTTATTGGGAGAAAAGCAAATTTAGATTTAATTGGTGGTGCGGGCGGATTATTCAACTTTCCTGGTGATTATATGTATCGTGCTGGCAACATTAGATGGGATATAGAATTGGGGATGTGGGGCATTATGCGTGTTCACGATGCTATTCAAAAGCATCTCAAACCATTAAATGATTAAAAAATACTTTGGGAACCATTGATATAATGGTTCCCTTCATAAAAGGTGGTGTAGAAATGGAAAAAGTAGAATGTGAAAGATGTCCAGAATTTGTTCCAGCTGGGGCACCAGATGATTTTTGTATACCGGAAGAATGTTGTCCAGAAAGAATAGATCAACCAAGATTTCCATCACCAACTTCGTGTCTGCCACAAGAACAATTGGAAGAACTCGAGGTGAATATTAGTGAGGCGAATCAAATATTGCTCGATTTGGGCCTATCGAATGAAAGGGAACCGAATGAAATATTTCAAAGAGCCTTTGATGGATTAGTAGGTCAAAGGGTAGCGGTCAAAATAGATTGTCCACTCCTGTCAAATCCAGATAAAATAGTAACGAGACGGGGCAGGGTATTTCTAGTAGGGTTTGATTTTGTCGTACTACGAAACAAGGCAAATCGAGAAGTGATTATACCATTCGAAAAAATACAAAAGATTAGATTAAGTGGGAGATTTGCAGAGCCTATCGAAGAAGAGGCATTAGATGATATTGAACCTTGTTTTAGAAGACGTCTGACATTTAATTTTGGTGAAACGGTAGCATCTTCCCCAGAGCTAATTCAAATTTTCTTTAGACTTCGTTTAAGAATCTATTTATTACTCTTAGTAAACCAGCGGATTAGAGTGAGATTGGAAAACAAATTCATGAGAGGTACGTTATTTGATGTACACGAGGAAACAATTACACTCAGAGTAGGTAAGAAGGAAAGGGAGATTCCGATAAATAATATTTGTTATTTTGTAGTATTGGAAAAAGAAAAGAAGTAACTAAAAACTACTATCGCAGATTAGAGCTGCGGTAGTAGTTTTTTGATTGTATTAAAAGTGCTGGAAAACTGTAATCTCACATGAAAAATTAAGTTTCTTTCTTCGGAAGATAAACCAGGACGTTATAGAATAACTGGGATCTGATCACCTACATTTCGTGAGAAGAGAGCAGGTCAAAGAATATACTTTTACTATATTGAACGCCCATTATGTTTAAAATTTAGGCTTAATTATGATGATACTGTCCATGTCAAGCGAATGACTAGTTAAATATAATACCTATATAAGTGAAAGGAGGCAATTTCTTGGGAACAAATGAGGGTAATGATAAAAAGATAAGAAGGTACAGAAAAAAGAGAAAGAAAGGTGCTCTTAACACACTTAATAAGTTAGACGCTAATGTTGATGCGGATTTAGACGCTAATGTTGATGCGGATTTAGACGCTGATGTCGATGCGGATTTAGACGCTGATGTTGATGCGGATTTAGACGCTGATGTTGATGCGGATTTAGACGCTGATGTTGATGCGGATTTAGACGCTGATGTTGATGCGGATTTAGACGCTGATGTTGATGCGGATTTAGACGCTAATGTTGATGCGGATTTAGACGCTGATGTTGATGCGGATTTAGACGCTGATGTTGATGCGGATTTAGACGCTGATGTTGATGCGGATTTAGACGCTGATGTTGATGCGGATTTAGACGCTGATGTTGATGCTGATGTTGATGCTGATGTGGACGCTGATGTGGATGCTGATGTGGACGCTGATGTTGATGCTGATGTTGATGCGGATTTAGACGCTGATGTTGATGCGAATTTAGACGCTGATGTTGATGCGGATTTAGACGCTGATGTTGATGCGGATTTAGACGCTGATGTTGATGCGGATTTAGACGCTGATGTTGATGCGGATTTAGATGCTGATGTAGATGCTGATGTGGACGCTGATGTTGATGCGGATTTAGACGCTGATGTTGATGCTGATATGGATGCTGATGTTGATGCTGATGTTGATGCTGATGCTGATGTGGACGCTGATGTTGATGCGGATTTAGACGCTGATGTTGATGCTGATATGGACGCTGATGTTGATGCTGATGTGGATGCTGATGTTGATGCTGATGTGGATGCTGATGCTGATGTTGATGCTGATATGGACGCTGATGTGGACGCTGATGTTGATGCTGATGTTGATGCTGATGTTGATGCTGATGCTGATGTTGATGCTGATGTAGATGCTGATGTAGATGCTGATGTGGATGCTGAAGTAGATGCTGAAGTAGATGCTGATGTGGATGCTGATGTGGACGCTGATGTAGATGCTGATGTAGACGCTGATGTTGATGCGGATGTAGACGCTGATGTTGATGCGGATTTAGACGCTGATGTGGATGCTGATGTAGACGCTGATGTTGATGCCGATGTAAATGCTGATGTGGAAGCCGATGTAGACGCTGATGTGGATGCGGATGTAAATGCCGATGTAGACGCTGATGTGGAAGCCGATGTAGATGCGGATGTTGATGCGGATTTAGACGCTGATGTGAATGCCGATGTGGAAGCAGATGTAGACGCTGAAGTAGATGCCGATGTGAACGCGGATGTAGACGCCGATGTAGATGCTGATGTAGATGCTGATGTAGACGCCGATGTGAATGCTGATGTAGACGCCGATGTAGACGCTGAAGTAGATGCCGATGTAAATGCCGATGTGGAAGCAGATGTAGACGCCGATGTAAATGCCGATGTGGAAGCAGATGTAGACGCTGAAGTAGATGCCGATGTAAATGCTGATGTGGAAGCAGATGTAGACGCTGATGTAGATGCGGATGTAAATGCCGATGTGGAAGCCGATGTAGATGCGGATGTAAATGCCGATGTGGAAGCGGATGTAGAAGCAGATGTAGACGCCGATGTAAATGCCGATGTGGAAGCAGATGTAGACGCTGAAGTAGATGCCGATGTAAATGCTGATGTGGAAGCAGATGTAGACGCTGATGTAGATGCGGATGTAAATGCCGATGTGGAAGCAGATGTAGACGCTGAAGTAGATGCCGATGTAGATGCTGATGTAGATGCAGATGTGGAAGCCGATGTGGAAGCAGATGTAGACGCTGATGTAAATGCTGATGTAGATGCGGATGCAGATGTGGAAGCAGATGTAGACGCCGATGTAGATGCGGATGTAAATGCCGATGTGGAAGCAGATGTAGACGCCGATGTAGATGCGGATGTAAATGCCGATGTGGAAGCAGATGTAGACGCCGATGTAGATGCAGATGTGGAAGCAGATGTAGACGCTGATGTAAATGCGGATGTAGACGCTGAAGTAGACGCCGATGTAGATGCGGATGTAAATGCCGATGTGGAAGCCGATGTAGACGCCGATGTAGATGCCGATGTGGAAGCCGATGTAGACGCGGATGTAAATGCGGATGTAGACGCTGATGTAGATGCCGATGTAGATGCGGATGTAAATGCCGATGTGGAAGCAGATGTAGACGCTGATGTAGATGCCGATGTAGACGCCGATGTAGATGCGGATGTGGAAGCCGATGTAGACGCGGATGTGAATGCAGATGTGGAAGCCGATGTAGACGCTGATGTAGATGCGGATGTAAATGCCGATGTAGACGCAGATGTAGACGCAGATGTAGATGCCGATGTAGACGCCGATGTAGATGCGGATGTAAATGCCGATGTAGATGCCGATGTAGACGCCGATGTAGATGCGGATGTAAATGCGGATGTAGATGCCGATGTAGACGCGGATGTAGACGCCGATGTAGACGCTGATGTAGATGCGGATGTAAATGCGGATGTAGATGCCGATGTAGACGCCGATGTGGACGCGGATGTAGATGCCAATGTAGACGCCGATGTAGATGCGGATGTAAATGCCGATGTAGATGCGGATGTGGACGCCGATTCCAATGCAAATGCTGATTCCGATTCTGATGCAAGTGCTGATTCGGATTCCGATTCTGATGCAACTGCTGACTCCGATTCCGATTCTGATGCAAGTGCTGACTCCGATTCCGATTCTGATGCAACTGCTGACTCGGATTCCGATTCTGATGCAACTGCTGACTCCGATTCCGATTCTGATGCAAATGCTGATTCGGATTCCGATTCTGATGCAACTGCTGACTCCGATTCCGATTCTGATGCAAATGCTGATTCGGACTCCGATTCTGATGCAAATGCTGATTCGGATTCCGATGCGACTGCTACAACGACTGGAACAGTTTCATCTGATAATAGAACAACTGCTGACGCCGGTGGAAATACCTTCACAAACGGGAATAATACAATCATCAGTATGAATGATAATACTAGTGCATTAATCGTAACACTTCTGTCTACACTTACTATTTTAGAAGCTTTAAGAGGAGAGCAGAATTCAAATAATACAGAAGCTCTTATCTCAAACCTAACTAACACTCTCAACGTATTATTACAAGGTGAAAGCGATAATCGTAAAGCTATCCTTGATGCACTAAATTCCCAAAAGAAATAAATGTAAAATAATTTGGAGGAGATTGTATGTCAAAAACAAACCGATCTGTCTCTAGCTGTAAAATTCCGACCAATAAAAGTGAAGCTAACCTGTTTGTGAAAATTAAAAACAAAAACGAACAAAATAGTCGTCAATTTAAAATTAATGTATACGATCAAGATTCACCAACAAAAGAATTATTACCTGTTTATGTAGGCGACAAACTTTCACATATAGATATTCTTGGGCCTGGTGCAGAGAGAGACTATAGAATAGACGTATCAGGTGTGGAAAATAAAGTTGTCTTTCAAATCATTCAGGAGACGAGTGGCTCAGGTGCTTCAATGGGCTCGAGTAAAAACAGCAAAGGACCAGCTAAAATAGAGTTACGCATTAAATAAAATATAAAAAAATTAGATTTCTAAGCTGAGTCAAGCTTTGAAATTTCAACATGGAATTTCCTTTATTTAGAATTTATTAACTTAGTAACTTATGAAAGAGGTGAAGGGAATGGGAAAAGAGAAGGAAGAACGAGGCAATCACGAAGAACGAAATAAGAAAAGACAAGAGAAAAAAGAAAAGAGAGATGAAGAGAGAAAGGCAAGAAAAGAAGAGAGACAAGAAGCAAAAAAAGTAAAAAAGGAAGAAAAACCAAAAGAGGAAGAAAGAGCAGATAAACCAAAAGAGGAAGAAAGATTAGAAGAACCAAAACAGGAAGAAAGATTAGAAAAACCAAAGAAAGAAGAAAGATTAGAAAAACCAAAGAAAGAAGAAAGATTAGAAAGACCAAAAAAAGAAGAAAGATCAGAAAAACCAAAAAAGGAAGCTGAGGTAGAAAAACCAAAAAAAGCATATAAATCAAGAAAAGCAAGAAAAGCAAGAAAGAGAGAATAAACCCAAAAGCAAATAAATAATAAAATGAATATCAAAATTAATTATATACAAGGCTGTTGTTACATTTGTAACAACAGCCTTGTTTAAGTGCCCAGTCATACGGAGAACGGAGATTCATTAGGGTTTATGTGCTCCATTTGTGATGGGGTCTTTAAATACTTGAATATAGTGACCAGTTAGATTCAATCTTTACAGTCACAATCATCTTTTAATTCCACAAATTTAATGGCTTTAAATGGAAAAATGAGCGTATTTCCATGGGCTAATTTTTTACGTTTTTTCCTTTTTTTCCCGGCTTTTTCTTTTAAGTCAATCTTTTCTTCGGCAACTACTTCTTTTTTCTCCTTTAATACATCAACTTCGACAAAATCTGAACCAACAAAGCAAATGTTACCTACAATTTCCTTGTTTTCTTCCAGCTCCAGTTTCACAACGCAGCCGATAAGCTGACGAAGGCGGAAGTTCAAGCCACCTTGTAATCCGCCAAGACGTAATCTGAAATCACTATCACATATAAATCTATCACAAATAAAGTCGCGTTCATGATGGTGGGAATCATGATGATTACAATGGTTATGATGGCGAAAATCATGATGATCACGATGGTTATGATGGCGGAAATCATGATGATCACGATGGTTATGATGGTGGAAATCATGATGTCCATGATCATCAAAATGATCATGTCTAAACTGTTTGCCGCATTTTGTACAACCTGTATGACTCATTTTTATCATTCTCCTTTAGCTTAAAATAGTTGTAAATAGATCACATAATAATAATAATGTTCTTTTTGCCATCTTCATGATTCACTTTCAATCTGCCTTCTTGAAAATCTCGAGTCATAGCTTGTTTGTCCTCAATGTAAGACAATTTGGTGTGTCTGTCAGCATGTTTAGGCTCCAATCTTTGTTTACGAAGTGAAGGTATTTTGTGAAAGGAATGGTCATGTCTTTTAGGGTTGCCGCTACTACAACCACAGTGATGATTCATTTGGCGTCTCCTAGTTGAAAAAGAATCATCGTGTTTGCATGAGCAAAAGTCATCATTGTGATTAAATCCGTGGTGACGTTCTTGTCTGCAATCACTACAATTGCATTCACGTCTTTGAACATGTGGATTAACGTGACCGAAATGTTGATGTGTCATATCTCCCCTCCTATCTACTACACAATATTAGTGTATGTTTATTAGATATTTTTGAAAGGTATATCAGCCTTATAAGAAGCGAACAAGAAGGAATCCTGTTCGCTAAAGTAATAAATTAGCAAAAGTGACGGCAGCCATGATGGAAGTCATTGTGGAAACAACGGTTATTGCGTAATCCGCAAATTGGGCGGCAACGGAAGCTGGAACAGAATGAATGGCATCGATGACGGCAATGACAAAAATCATTGTCTTTTTCTACAAAAATTATTTTCTCTACTTCCATTTTCTTTTTTCTCTTTTTAGCCATTTGATTCACCTCACTTTCATAGAGTCATAATAGGATATGCTGCACCTTGAGATCCAGTATGTATTGGTATCTTAGGTTTCAAATATATAGTGAAACTTCATTCAGTGGGGGGTTCCCTACCGCCACTGAGTGTTAGCACCGCAAGGGTATGACCTAAAGGCCCGTGAACGAATCGAGCTTTTACTGTTAGTTAACCTGCAATAAACTCTTTTCCGTCAAGTATAAGAAAAATGATCGTCACAAAATGTTCTGGATTTTATATCTTATAGTAATGATTCAATCATAAAAAACAGACATGGGTGAAGTTTATGGACACAATTATTTTTATTGGAACAAATCCGGTTCAAGTCGTGTTGCAATCGTCGCTGCAAAGGGATTGGAATTATATACCGTTTTACTGACGGACAAACAAAGATAAATGCTATATACAGACAATCTGAGAAATAGAGACTTTCATCAGGGGGTGATTCACCCCTGTTTTTTTGTTTTTTCATTGAACAAGGGCTGTCACCTAAAATCTTGGTTAAACCTTAGTTTTCAAAAGGATTCTATAGTCCAACAACGTGAGAAGCAGTGTACAATTCTCCCCTTATTTATTAATGCCTTACTATTTACACAACATTGATAAAAATACATATCTTAAATAGAAATGAACTTATAAAAGAGGTGCAATTGCATGGTTCTGATATCTTTTATTAAAACAAACAACAATAAATTATATATTTCTAAAAGCATTGAAAAACAATTTTTGCAAACGAATAATGAAGTAACGATACAATTTGGACATTGGAAGCATCAGGCTTTTATTGAAGTGGATGATCAATTGCCTGAAAACACAATTGCAATGCCGAAATATTGGTTTAATGGGTACAACATCCCGACAGAACTTCCATATGAAATGGTTGTGAAAAAGGATACCATTTTAATCGGTCCTGTTATAGCTTTTATCTTTAGACGTTGGAAGAGTAGCTTAACATTAGCGGTACTTGAAAAATGTAAGAACCGATTTAAAGGCTATGATAATATTAATGGGCTCATTTATGTTTGTGCAGGAGATGGGATCAACCTTGTAAATCAAACAGTTGAAGGCTATGCTTATAATCCATACGCAAGCAATAAAAATGAACGATGGAAATATGGTGTCTTTCCTTTACCAGGAGCAATCTTCAAAAGGAGATCCATTCCCCGAGAAGTGCTGAAAGGACTTGAGGAGAAGATAGGCAGAAAGGTCTTTAATTCCCATGCTTTTAACAAATGGCAGCTGTATAAAAGTGCCTTAAAATATGAAGTTATCAAGTATTTTCCACAAACGAAAAGACTGACGAGTAGTAATGTGCTAAATGAAATGCTTGAAAGTTTTCCTGTAGTTTATTTAAAGCCACGCGGTTCTTTTAAGGGCAAGGGGATCTATACGGTCCAAAAGCAGGGTCAAAAAATTATTTTCACAACGAGATCTCAAGAGAAAATTGTATATGACAGTATAGAAAGTACGGAAGCCATTTTGAAACGATACATCCCTAGTAAACGTTATCTTATTCAGCAAGGGATAGAAGCAACATATAAAGAAGATCAGCATGTAGATTTCCGTTTATTTTTACAAAAAAACAGTAAAAAAGAATGGAACTGTCAAGGTTTTGTTGGTCGTTTTGGGAAGAAGAAGAGCATTATTACTAATTCCAAATTTCTCGATTTTTTAATGCAGGGACGAGAGGCATTGAAAGAATTACTTGCTATTTCAGAGAAAGAAGCAATGAAATTAGAAGTGGAAATGATCCAAGCTGCAATCGCGACCTGTAAGGTAATCGATCAAGAACTTGGTCATTATGGGGATGTAGCAATCGATATGATTATTGATCAAGATAGAAACATATGGATATTAGAGGTAAATAATCATTTTTATGGGTATCGAAAACATTTAGAAGTAGAAAGTAAAGAGGCTAATCAGCGTGTTAGACAAACGCCATTTGAATATGCAAAGGCACTTTGTGGATTTCCAATGCCAGATAAGAAAGGATAGAACTTTCTTATGCTGCATAAGCGCAACTAAGGCTGTCACCTAAAGGCTTGGTAACAACCAAGTTTTCTATAAAAATATGTGATTGGGATATAACAGTAGGTAAGCAAAATAGTATATACATTCTAGAGAGGAGGGCAACGAGAGTAACTATTGCAACGGAACAAGAGAATAGGCCAGAATCTTGTGTATGTAATGTGTTAATAGAACTTGTAGAAGCACAAAAAGTATTGAAAAATTCCCTTCTCTGTAAGTATTTTAGCCATATGATAGTATAAAAAATGCACTTAAAATACAGGCTTTGGATAAAGTCTGTTTTTGATTGTTCTCTGCGCACGGTAAACTAGTAAGTACTAACTACAGAGTATGGTAACTTTGTAGTCAGTACTTACTTATCTATTAAAAGCCCGCCAGTGAAGCTGCATAATGAATTGGTGCAGTGGAGATATGATAGTAGTTATTCAGATCCATTGTCTTAAATCCTTTAAATGAAGGCCTTGTATTTGCTTCAATAAACCATAATTTTTGATTCGTATCGAAAGCGAGATCGAGTCCAAATTCTGCAAAGTGTTCATTCGTCTGTTCCATAATCCTGCAGAATTCAAATGCTGCATCTTTTACTTTCGCTTTGATTACAGTGGTAAATTGTTCTCCAAAGCTTAATGATGTAGCCTCTCTGATTGATAATGCACTGCCACCACGGGAGATATTTGTGATTAGATGTTCTTTTCCAGCTAGACGGCACTCAATACCATTACATTGCCATTGTTTCTTCCTATTCTTTTGCATAACGACTCGTATATCCCAAGGGGAATTATTTATTTTTGCCAAATTAATATAAGGCTGAGCAATGTAATTACCATTTAAAAAATTACCTGATCTTAGAAATTCTTGTAGTTTAATATTGTCTACAATCGTTTTTAATAAAACACCATTACTGTAATCGAATAATAGAAATGTCTCGGTCGAAACAGTTTTAATAATACAAATTCCTCGCGCTCTGGATAAATCTGCTGGTTTTAATATTATTTCCGAATGTTTTCTTAAAAACTTCTTTACATCTTGACCATTAATTACTTTTGCTGTTTCTGGTAAAAATTCCTTAAAGGTTTGATATTCCCTTATTTTTAAGTAAACATCCCATTTTGTAAGACTAATTGAATTAAATAAATTTCCATTCGTTTTTTTGTATAATCTATCCGCTAAATCTTGTGTTGTTTTATATGCGCGTCTAAATATGACTGATGGTAAAGGAAATTTACCATATCGCCATTGCTTCTTCCTATCATGATAGTAAAGACCATAAACGCAATTTTCAGTCTCATCAATGGAACCATCTTTAAATGCAATTATTAAACCGCCTATACTTTGATAGTCATGCATGGAATCTATATATTGTTTCATATGTCTATTATGATAATAGTATTGCTGTTCACCAAGATGCAGTCCGATAATAGGACCGATGGTACATTCATTATCATGAATCTTTAGTTGATATGTTATTTCAGTTTGCACGAGTAATTCATTCAATAAATTTGCTGACAAATAGATTTGCATAGGATTTGAGTAATCATTTACTTCGATGGATTGTGACGTTGTAGTCTTCACAATTGCTTTTATTCTTCTCTGTCCAAAAGAAAGTTGTACGTTAGAAGATAACCCGTCAGAAAGAAAAGAAGGCATAAATATTATATTCTTTTCAGAATTGTTTTCGGCCTGCTGAATGTTAATCCATGTCATTTGCATCTGTATCCATTCGACTATTTTGATACAAAAAAAATAAATAATGAAAGCTATTTTGAATAAATGTGTCCCAGCTGTCTTTATTTGCTTCTCTTAAAAAGTTCTTATTTTCCCATCCTTTTATATAGAATAAGTTAGGGTTTCCTTTATGATCAAGTAAAAAATCAATCGCCAAACTACCTAAATTCGGAATGAAATAATCTAGATAGCTTCCTGCTTTTATACTTACATACGTTAAATTATTTAAAATATCAGGGGATTTCTCTGGAATTACTTTTTTTAATATCCAAGGCAGTTGTTCACAGATGTTTTTTTTGTATGTTTCTGTAGAAAGGAATTCACTTTTTCCAATCATATCTGTTATTTCCCATTTACCATGTATCGTTTTTTGTAAATATACACGTATCTCTAAAGGGGTGTTCATCCATAACAGTGTAGGTATTCCTTTCATGATTAGATAATTCTGTCCCTTCATCCTTTTCTTTAATTCTTTAAATATACTTTCGCAGGAACATTCAATCCTTATTCCATTATGGACAATATGAAATATTGGTTCATCTTCATTTCCGGATTTGGAAACATGGATAATAGAACTGCGACTTATTTCATTCTCCGGAATTATTAAAATGAAATCATTTTCTTCAAAATATCTTTCTAATGATGACGGTGAGAAAAGGCTATAAGATCGAATGAAAGGTCCTATTTCAGGTAAAGAGGATAGAATGTCAAGAATCATTGTTTGGTTAAACGTGTTTATTGGATTGATTGTTTTGCATATCCCTAGTTTACGAAGCTGCTTCATTCTATTTATACTTAATCTCTTGGAATGGAAAGTTATATTATAAATAAATGGGGGAATTGCAACTAAGCGCTGTTTTAGTTTTGAACCAGAAATAACGGTACCTTTTACAGTCATTTTTTTAAGGTCAAGATCTTCCATGGTGAATAAGATAATTTCCTCATCATAAAACTTGGATAATTCTTTAAATTTTTGAAGCAGGTAAACATATAGATTTTCATCTTTGGAAGGATATAGAATCCCAAAATTAACTCTAGACTTTTGATTCAAACTGTTGTATAAGCCATCCAGATCGCTTTTATTTTCTTTTAGCTTCTCCATTGATTTTTGAAGAACAATGAAGTTTTCTCTTGACTGGTCATCAAGCTTTTCTAGCCTTAATAAAGATTCAATTTGCTCAATCTCCTGATCTAATAAATCTTTAATTTTTTGATTTTGTTCATATAGAGATATGATTTTATGATAATATTCTTTATCCATTTAAATCGCCTCATCTGTTTTAATCACTATATACAAATAATATGAGATATTCGATTAACTTGTGATGAATTACAAAGGGAAATTGGATGGTTCATATTAGAAAATAAAAACAGAAGAAAAAGTTTCCCACTGCAATAAATCGATGACTTTCAGCCTAACTTTATAAGTAAGAATAAAAACAAGCAACCAGATATACTTTTGTGAGGTTGTCAATTTAAAAGAAGGGTGAGTTGTTGGATGGCACATCCAATTGTTATCAAATCGTTAAATGAAATTCAATTTTGGACTAGAATTATGAAAGAACATACCTTGTTTTTGAGCTTAGGCTTCACTTATGAACAGCAACAGTTAATTGATGAAGCGCGGCAGTTTATCATCTTTCTTAAGATTATGCCTGATCATTCTAAGTTATCGGGCATCTATTAGATCCTTTTGAACGTAAATTAGTAGACCAGGCGAGAGAATTTAGACATGATTTTGACCAACAGGTTTTTCAAGAGACCTGCTTCATATCTTAAATGACTTTCGAAACCCCAAAATTATTAAAGCAGGCTGTTTATGCCTGCTATAATGTATTAATTAATTGTTACTTGATGGGTTGTTTTTTGTAAATGCCCAGAGAAAATACTAGATTTGGTTGAAGTTGTCAAAATAGCTATATGGGGGCTATTGTATTTTCATTTAATTGAATCAGTTTACTTTTAATTTGAACGTATCATGTTCATGGAGCCCATGATTATTTTCTACATGAACTTGTATAGTATAAGTGCCAGCCTTCGGAAATTCGTAATTGATTGTATATTCACCGGGTATTAATTCCTCAGCATCTATCCAGTAATGTGTATCTGAAATAGCGTAATTCCAAATTTCATAACGAACCATTGCTTTTTCCAAAGGTTTCTCATTCATTTGTAAGTGAACCATGATTTTCGTCATTTCTGTTAAATTAACTTCACCAGGATTCGTGAAATGCATAGAAAACTTCTCATTACTAGCTTCGTGATTATGATCCTTTGAAACTTCTTCATTTTCCGATTCATCATTCACACTTTTACCAACCGTGATGGATTTCTGTGGCATGCTATGCAAATCTTTTGCGGTAACATGGGCATATATATTATAAATTCCATCCTGTTGGAATGTCATTTCTGCTGTATACGACCCATCTCCATTATTAACTGATTCAATCATAGTACTATCTTCTTTTCTTCCCTCTTGCCACATTTCAAAAGTGATTTTATCGGCATCATTTACAATTTTCCCATTATAGGTAACGGTAGCAATTAATTCTATAGTGTCCCCAGTATTGGCCGAGTCAGGAACTACAAAGTCTACTGAAAGATGGGGGGGTTCTCCAAAGTTTGTACTTGTGTCGGTATTTTGACAAGAAGAAGTCATAGCTAATAATAGAATGAATATTAACGTCTTAAATATTTTAGACATATCCAATCCTCCGTATAGTATTACTAGATTATTTTATTAAGAAAAGAGTGATTTTTTCCGGACATAGAATTGTATTTTCAAGAGATTAAAGAAATTAAATTTAGGCTTAAATGAGTTTATGGCAGGGTAAGCCATAGATCCAGTGTTTGCTTTCTATTTTTTATTAAAAACAATGCAGTTTGATGTGGGTGTTACGGTTATATATATGTAAAAGAAGTCACTTGGTATAGGCATATATCTATGGGGGGTTAATTTTTCAAAACAACCACTCTTTAACATTAAAATGACCACGATTAAGTTTTACTTCTGAATATTTTAATGTCCCTTCTAAGTTTAGGTAGAAAACCAGTGTCCTTATTTTAAGTATGTCAATTAATGCATTCCATTTTTAGTCGAAGGCTATCGCACAGGTATAGTTGTTAGTTATGAATATACATATATGTAATTGGTAAAAGAAGTGGTATTACTTTGAAATGGAAGAGGGGTGAAATAATGAATGCCTCAGATATTACGCTATGGATTGCTTTATTTGCTGGCTCTTTAACTTTTCTTTCCCCTTGTACATTACCGATATTTCCAGCTTATCTTTCGTATATAACTGGTATGAGTTTAAAAGAAATTCAATATCAACGGGATATAAAAGTTCGTCGTAAATTACTGCTCCATTCTATTTTTTTCTTGCTGGGCGTTTCTATGATTTTTCTTAGTTTAGGATTTGGTGCTACATTGCTAGGGCAATGGGTTCAAGGATTGTTATCAGGTGCTTTAGGAATTTTTTTTCAAAGAATTGCAGGGATTTTTATTATTGTTATGGGGTTGTTTGTAGCTGGATGGCTACCTTTGACTTGGTTTATGAAAGAAAGACGGTTTAATTTTGGTAAAAAACGAGCGGGCTATGTAGGCACTTTTATTGTTGGAATGGGTTTTGCAGCTGGTTGGACCCCCTGTATAGGACCGATTTTTGCTTCTATCTTGGTGATAGCAGGAAGTAATTCAACACAAGGAATTTTTTATACGATTATGTACGTAGTTGGTTTTGCAATCCCATTTATTGTACTATCCTTTTTCCTAGGTTCCGCAAAATGGCTTGTACGCTATAGTCAAAAGATTATGAAAGCAGGCGGGAGTATTATGATTTTAACGGGAATCTTCTTGTATACAGGTCAACTAACGCGTTTATCTATTTTCTTGTTTCAACTCATACAGGATAGTTGGCTGTCTAATATTGGATAGCAGGAGGCAATATTTTATGAAAAGGGCGATTATTATCATTGTTCTCGTTGGGATGTTTGGTTGGGCAATATACGATTTAGTTTCTCAATCAAAATCTAACGATATATCAAATTTAAGCGGGGATGAGAGAATCGAAAATAATGTAGGATTAAGTATAGGAAACTTTGCACCTAATTTTAGACTTCAAACGTTAAAAGGAGAAAGCGTGCAGTTATCGGATTATCATGGCAGTCGAGTTATATTGAACTTCTGGAACACATGGTGTGAACCTTGTCGTACTGAAATGCCAGATTTAGAAAAATTTTATCAAGATAAGGACGTTGTGGTGTTGGCAGTGAATTTAGTGAATACAGAACCAAGCAAACAGAAAATACGGGATTTTGTAAAAGATCTTGATTTACAATTCCCTGTACTACTAGATGAGGGAAACGATGTGGGTCTTATTTATGAAATACATCAAATTCCAACTTCATTTATGATTGATTCAAATGGAATAATTCAATACAAGGCTCTTGGAGTGTTAAATTATGAACTGATAGACCAAGAGTTTGAGAAAATGGATTAGAAAGCGACGTTTTGTAATAACAATGCATATTTTGGACGTGCTGAAATCGTTTAAAATGCCGAATTGAATAAGTAAAAGGAAAAGTTCAATTTACTCCTCTTTCCTTTAACCAGACCTAGGGAAAAGGTGGAAAATTGGTTTCGTCTATTTTAAAGAAGAAAATCAGAAATTTTGTAAATGCGGCGAGGTTATCGTTCAAATTGATTAGACTCATTGTGAAATGGAGGCAAGTTCGCTTGATTTACAGAGAATCTCAATCGAAATTGTAGCAATTGCTCTCGATTATCCAATTCAACTCAGCAAACCTGCACGTTATCAATCTTTTATGGTAAAGTAGCAATAGATGTTTTTATAAGAGAGGATTTTTTACATGAGTAAAACATTAGTTCTAGCAGAGAAACCTTCTGTTGGCCGAGATATCGCCCGTGTGCTTGGGTGCAGCAAAAAGGGAAACGGTTATTTAGAAGGATCGAAATATATTGTGACATGGGCACTGGGCCATTTGGTTACATTGGCAGATCCAGAAACCTATGATGATAAATATAAAACATGGCGAATGGAAGACCTGCCAATGCTCCCTTCCAATCTGAAGCTTGTCGTGATGAAAAAGACTGGCAAACAATTCAGTGCAGTTAAAACGCAGATCAGTCGAAAGGATGTAACTGACATTGTCATTGCGACAGACGCAGGTCGTGAAGGTGAGCTTGTTGCAAGATGGATTCTGGAAAAAGTTCATGTGAATAAGCCGATTAAACGATTATGGATTTCATCGGTAACGGATAAAGCGATTCGTGATGGCTTCAGGCAGTTAAAACCAGGAAAAAATTACGAGAATTTATATGCGTCGGCAGTTGCTCGTTCAGAGGCAGATTGGTATGTAGGTCTAAATGCAACCCGTGCACTTACAACTAAATTTAATGCACAGTTATCGGCTGGACGTGTACAAACACCAACACTAGCAATGGTAGCAGCAAGAGAAGAAGAAATTAAACAATTCAAGCCACGGAAATTTTATGGTATTGAAGCGAAAACAGATAAAGGATTTATATTAAGGTGGCAAGACGAGAAGAATAACTCAAGAATGTTTTCCAAGGAAAAAGCAGATGCCTTACTGAAGAAAATTCAAAACAAGCCTGCAACAGTTACAAATGTAGAAAAGGCATTTAAAAAGAAATTCGCACCACAGCTTTATGACTTAACAGAATTACAACGCGATGCCAATCGAATCTTTAACTTTTCAGGGAAACAAACCCTTTCGATTATGCAAAAGCTTTACGAACAACATAAGGTGCTAACGTATCCACGAACGGATTCAAGAGTTATTACAACCGATATCGTGCCAACGTTGAAGGATCGTGTTAAGACATGTGGGGTAGACCAATATGCAAAGGCAGCTAGCAAGGTGTTGCGTAAAGACTTCAAGCTTGGAAAATCCGTTGTCGATAATTCCAAGGTATCTGATCACCATGCTATCATCCCAACCGAACAGCATGTCGTCTTGTCTGATTTAACAGATCAGGAACGAAGGATTTATGATCTTGTTGTCAAACGTTTCTTAGCTGTGTTATCAGATCCGCATGAATATGAACAAACAACGATTCATGCACAAATTGAAAATGTTCATTTTCAAGCGCGAGGTAAGGTCATTAAAAAGCAGGGCTGGAAGGAAATTTACGATAACCGTTTTGATGATGAGAATCATGATGACCAGCGATTACCGGCAGTTGAGAAAGGGGATACCTTCAGCAGCTTAAAGGTTACGCAAACTTCAGGTGAAACGAAACCACCGGAACGCTTTACAGAAGGTGCACTGCTTCAAGCAATGGAAAATCCGGTTCGCTATATGAGTACAGACGAGAAGCATCTCGCAAATACGATCAATCAAACTGGTGGGTTGGGAACTGTTGCAACACGCGCCGATATCATAGAGAAATTATTTAATAGTATGTCGATGGAATTGAAGGGTAAGCATATTTTCATTACTTCGAAAGGTCGTCAATTGCTTGACCTCGTTCCCGAGGGATTACGCTCACCTGCATTAACTGCAGAATGGGAGCAGAAGCTTAGCCGGATTGCTGATGGGAAACTAAACAAGGCCAAGTTTATTACGGAAATCAAGGAATATACAAAAGAGGTTGTTTCGGAAATTAAAGGCAGTGATGAAAAATTCAAGCATGATAACATCACAGGAACAAAATGTCCGAACTGTGGCAAGCTCATGCTGGAAGTGAAAAATAGAAATGGACGAATGCTCGTCTGCCAGGATCGTGCATGTGGTCATAAGAAAAATATTGCAAAAGTAACGAATGCCCGATGCCCAAATTGCCATAAACGTTTAGAATTACGTGGTGAGGGTGATGGACAAATGTTCACTTGTTCGTGTGGTCACCGAGAGAAGCTCTCTACTTTTAATGAACGTAAGCAACGTGAGAAGAAACATAAAGTGTCGAAAAGCGATGTGAACAAGTATTTAAAGAAACAGGATGATGGATTTACGAATAATGCTCTTGCAGATGCACTTGCAAAGTGGAAGAAATAAGAATGCGGGCTCTCCATTTTATGATGGAGGGCTCTTTATTTGCATTAATAAGAATGCAGTTTACTTGCAATCGAACTCCATATATCATTAAACTAAGTAGGGAATCATTATTAATTAGGACATAAGGAGGTAAAACATAAAATGGCTTTTGTTATATTAGATCCATGTGGTCCTGAGAAGGCAGCGGAATGTGTGAGTGTCTGCCCAGTAGATTGCATTGAAGAAGGTCCAGACCAATTTTACATTGATCCAGATGTTTGTATAGATTGTGGTGCATGTAAGGCAGTTTGCCCGGTTTCTGCAATTGAAGAAGAGTATGATTTAACACCAGATCAAGAAATTTTCTTAGAAAAGGCGGAGGAATTTTTCTTAAATAGATAAGATAAATAAGGAAAATAATAATCCCCAAAAAATGGACAGGTCATACTGTGGCATATTATTGGGGATTTTCTTCAGTGAATCTATGAAGTTTAAATGTAGTGTAGCAAAATTTATATGGTATTGCTTTTTCCGGATGCCAAGGTTTGAGGTTTTATCCCGAGTAAGTTCTTGATCTAGAAAAATCTCATATTCCCTGCCGAGCTATGAAAATTATATTGTAACTTGTCATCAAACGACAGTTTACTTATACTTGTTTTACACAAATGTAAACGTTTGATAATAGATAGAAAAAAATTAGGATTCTGTCAGAATTAGTGGTAAGATGCAGTCAT
The DNA here is from genome assembly GCF_003352005.1 of Oceanobacillus zhaokaii. Lineage (GTDB taxonomy): Bacteria > Bacillota > Bacilli > Bacillales > Amphibacillaceae > Oceanobacillus > Oceanobacillus zhaokaii. Next base: position 2,881,806 of record NZ_CP024848.1, on the reverse strand, counting down.
AAAAGTTACGAAGGAGTGAGTCAAATGTCAGTTGATATCTATCTTACGTTTAATGGTAATTGTCGAGAAGCTGTATTATTTTATGCAGAGGTTTTTGGAACAGAGAAGCCTAAAATTATGACTTTTGGTGATCAGCCGTCTGACCCGGAATATCCTTTACCAGAGGGAACAGAGGATTTGGTCATGCATACGAGACTCAATATTGATGGAAGTAATGTGATGTTTTCCGATAATTTCCCTGGGATGCCGTTTGTTGAAGGTAATAACATTACTTTAGCTGTAATTAATAAAAATGAGGATGAGATTAGAGCCGCCTACGAGAAATTGAGTGAGGGTGGAGAAGTTGGATTGGAGCTTCAAGAAACATCGTGGAGCAAGCTCTATGGACAAGTAACTGACAAATTTGGAATCGGTTGGCAATTTAACTTGGATAGTGGAGGAATGGGATATTAATAAGTAAAGCCGAGTTTTCTAAAAACTCGGCTTTACTTATTGATATAAACAGATGTTACAGCAATAAATTCTTATTTCTATACCATAATGAATAAAATAAATAGATGACAGCAGTCAATCCGAAAATACCTGCACTGAATTGTATTGTAGTGATAATATTGTTTTGATGGGCCAAAATACTACCAACTGTAGGTCCAATCATTACGCCAAACCCTTGTAATGCCGAGAATATTCCCCAACCGGCCTCCTTTAGATTTTCTGGAATGTAGCTCGCAATAAAAGAATTCCAAGCGGGTAAATATAGGGCATAACATATCCCTAGAAAAACAACGATTGAGATTGTTACAGCAAGATTTGGGCTAATAATTAAAAATAATAGTGACATTGCAAGCAGACATAGGCCTATTATAAACAGAATTAATTTATTGGTAATACGATCGACTAGCTTTCCGATTGGTACGAGAAATAACAGTGCACTTCCTCCACCTAACAGCATTAACAAGGAATACTGATTCGTGGTTACCCCCAGAACATTAATTGCAAATGCTGGGAGAATAGGGATAATCATGCCGATTGCAATGCCCTGAAATATTAATCCAGGTACAACCACCTTACTTGTTTTTAATAAGCGGAACGTAATATCTCGTTGCTCCTTTAAATCGGAATGACGATAGGATATGTCCCCTTTGTTGGCAAGGCTATAAATTATCCAACCGAGGAGAACGAGTATTGGCAGAAACCACAAAATATGATGGATATTAAACTGCAAAAAGTGGTTCATCGTAACAAGCCCTGCACCGATTCCTGAAAGCCAGCCAAAATAAACAATGCTAATATTTTGACCACGTTTTTTATTTCCTGCTTTTGCTAATAAAATAATCCAAAGCGGGCAGACACCAATCCCTAATAAAAGGGCACTAAAAATCATTGTGAAACTATTTGTCCATGTAGCAGCAATTGTTAAGCTAACCAAAGAAATAAAAAAGCTTAAATGAATCACAAGATTGCTGCCAAGTGGTTTCATAACATAACCAATGATTAGGTTTGTTACAGAATCCCCAATAAAATGAATGGATACCGCCACCCCGATTATCGTTAAAGAAATCCCTAAAGGATGAATCGATAATCCAGGGAGAAAGCTAAAAATAAATGCGCCGCGCACAAATTCGATGAGAAAAAGGGCGATCACAAGTAAGAAAAATTCCTGCTTAGCGGAAATGCCTTTAAGAATAGCCATTTGTTAAATAATTTCCTTCTTTAGTTTTATTTGTTCGCTAGCAATTATCTCACTAACATTATCATAAATAACTTCAGATGCATTGGCATGGTATAAGGATTTCATCTGACGCTTCATCTCCCGTCGCAGCTTATCGTCGGAAATTACATTCGTTATTGCATCGATGAGTTTGTCAGGGTTGCCAACGTTAAGAGAAGCCCCATTTTGTTCAAAAAATATAGCATTTTCCCGTTCTTGACCGGGAACAGAGCGATATAAAATTAATGGAACCTGTACGGCTAATGCTTCACTTAATGTGATTCCACCAGGCTTCGTTACCATTACAGTAGCCATTTTCATTAAGTCGTCCATTTTATTTGTATAGCCTAAAATTTGCACATTTTTATTCTCACCGAATTTATTGATTAAATTCGTTTTGAGTTTTTTATTGTGTCCACAAACAACAATCACCTGATTATCCTCAATGTTAAGAAGACGATTGACGATATCTACCATATTTTTCAACACACCATAAGCACCAGAAGCAAGTAAAGTGAGAGGCTTATCGGAATTTAAACCATATGATTCAACTAATGAAGCACGATCAGATTGCTGTTCAAAGCTTGGTTCGATTGGTATCCCCGAAACTTTAATTTTATCTGGTGAAATCCCCTTTTTTACCATAGCAGCTTTCAAATCTTCTGATGCAACAAAATATCGCGTAATTTCTTCATGTGTCCAGTTATTATGCAGGCCAAAATCTGTTAAGACATTTACCATCGGAATAGGCGAACCGGATTTCCTCAGGAATTCTGGAACAACGACCATTGGAAATGTATTAATGATAATATCGGGATTAAAGGCCTTCACTAAATTTGCAAGCGTTTTTCTACCATAGTAGTTCATAAAATCTAAGGGCAAGCTATTCTTATCTTTATTGCCTGCGTAATAGAAGGAACCATATAGCTTCTGACCATATGAAAAGCTCTTAATATATAAAAACTTCGTCGCCTTCGTTAAGAGGGGGTGGGCTTCTAAATATAAGTCAGACTCAATGACTTCATTGCATCCGTTTTTCAGAAACGTTTCTTTAAGCGTTTTCGAAACCTTTAAATGACCATTTCCGTAACTACCGGTTAATATCAATATTTTCGAATTCTGTATCATCCAATCACCTTTCGTTAGAAAACTTTGTTGTCACCATGCTCATCAGTGACACCATTAGTTGCACTTATGCAGAAAGAAAGTATTATAGTTTCTTAACCTCCAAAAAATACTAATCTATGCCTACTTCGATAATATCAAATTCTTTTCATTATATTAAGAGTATAATGGATAATTATTAAAAATGTCTAAAGAAATTGTTAATTAATTATTAAAAACTAAATAATTCTGCTAGCTAAAGGAGGCTAACTGCCTGTCAGGGGTTAAAACAGAATCATTATAGAGTGATGGTAAAGTATAATTAATAGAAATTAAATGTGAAAGGAAATGCAACGTGGGTCCGTCCAATTTAAGTAAATTTACAAATGAGGCCTTGTTAGGAGATACCATCGTCCTGTATAGATGCGATTGCATGTAATAAGAGTAAAGTTTAATTTGAAGAGTGAATGAGAAGGATAAGAAAGTGTTGTTTATATCAGAGGTGAAAATTAGCCAAAGATGATGGAGCCTTATTTTGCCATGAAATGATTAGAAAAGAAGTACCAATTTTCTTATCCAAGCACTTCTTTTCCAATAGCGGTACATGCTTATTTTAATTCAAAAATACGAAAACCTAATGGTTGTACTCTGATTATAGATTCCAGCATAGCTGGTTTTTTCTGTAAAGATAAATGGTCTAATATTATCCATTCAACTATTTTACCAGTTTCCAAATTTAAGAGGCTGCTAATCGGAATCTCGCTTGCTGCCTTACTATTATTAACTACAAAAATTAACCTTCTTTCTCCATCAAATTTTTCATAAACGATACTATTTTGTCTGTTGTCTGTGTGAAGAAATCTAAATGAACCGCCATTACCGAATAGGGAGTCCGATTTTCGAAATTCGATTAGTAATTTTACATAATGAAATAGGTCTTGATCTTGTTTCTGTTCTTCCCATTCCATGCATGCTCGGCAGTCAGGATCATTACCACCAGTCATTCCGATTTCATCGCCATAATAAATACAAGGCGTTCCGATAAAAGACAATTGGAATAAATATAGCAATTTTACCCGGGCTTTATTTTTCTTTGCCAGTGTTAAGATCCTAGGTGTATCATGACTATCAAGCAGATTAAATGAAACCTCATTAACATTTGCAGGGTACATCGTTAGAACGTTGGATATGGCATTAGCAAAGCTACTTGCATCGATGGCATCTTTAGCAAAAAAGTCAATTGCTCCATTTGTAAATGGATAATTCATGACTGCATCAAATTGATCACCATGTAACCACGGCATCGAATCATGCCAGATTTCACCTAGAATATAAGCATCTGGATTCTTCTTTTTGACAACTTTGCGGAATTCTCTCCAAAAGGCATGGTCAACTTCATTTGCTACATCTAAACGCCAACCATCAATGTCAAACTCTTCAGTCCAATATCGTGCAACTTCAAGTAAATATGCTCTTACTTCTGGATGTTCTGTATTAAGCTTAGGCATTGATCCAACGTATGCAAATGTATCATAATTTGGTCTTGGCTCCTCGATAACTGGAAAATTACGTAAATGAAACCAATCTTTATAAGCAGACTTCTCTTGATTTTTCAAAACATCCTGAAATGGTGAGAAATAATAGCCACTGTGATTAAATACAGCATCTAACATTACACGAATACCACGTTGATGACATTCTTTTACTAGATGGCTGAACGTTTCTTTATCGCCAAATTGCGGATCAATTTCCATATAATCGATCGTATCGTATTTATGGTTTGAATGCGCTTTAAAAACAGGGGTGAAGTAAATTCCATTTATGCCTAGATCAACTAAGTAATCAAGATTGTCAATGACACCCTGAAAATCACCACCAAAGAAATTAGTCGGTGTTGGTTTGGATTTCCCCCAAGAAAGTGTTCCAGTTGGATTTAAACTGGGATCACCATTTGCAAAACGCTCCGGAAATATTTGATACCAAACCGTGTCTTTTACCCATTCAGGTGCCTTGAATACATCTGCAGCATTGAGAAATGGGAAGCAGAAATAGTAGGCAGTGTCATCAGTAGGAGCGACATTGTAAAAACCTTTTTCCGTATATACGAGTTTCTCCTTTCCGCTCTGTAGTTCGAATCCATACCGCAGCCGGCGAAAAGGAGGGGTTATTTCTACAATCCAGTAATCAAAAAATTCGTCCGATGCTTGCAATAGCATATTTTTACGACTAAATTGCCAACCATTTTCATCCCAATCGTAAGGATCTCCATGAATGATCTTCACCTGATCAATGTCGTGTTTTTTTGTTTTGAGGCGAATATGCAGTCTTTTTTCGTCATAGGCATAGGAGTAATTATTTTTTGGCCGGTGGTAAATTGCTTCACGAAACATCATTATCATTCCTTTCATTTAGAAGAGTCGAGCTTAGCTAAGTCTATGTAACTGTAATGTTAGAAAGTATTATCATTTTTTACTTCTAAGTACATAAAACCCCGCTTTCCTATATTGGAAAACGGGGTTGTTGTTAATAAACAAAGCATTGCCCTTATTATTTATAAATTCAATGTACAGCAGGATTTTTATATTGTCAATTACAATTCTTTAATAAATCTTGTATTTTCGTGAAGTCCTAATGAAAAAATGTTTTTCATAAAAAAATAGTGAAAACGATTGCATTAGGTTTCAAGACGGGCTATAATAAATTTATAAGTTGCGCAAACGTTTTCACAATCTTGTTTGCCTGCTATCATGCTAAAAGGGGGAAATGATTGAAAGGGAAATCGTGGATGCGAATGTTAAGGTCATGTTATCTTTGAATTTCTACGGAATAATAACGAGTCAGGCTAGGATACATTTAATCTTATAAAGAATTAATGTTGGTTAGCCTAAAACCAATGTATTAGATGGTTAGAATTATCAGACCGCAAAGTAGGGGAATTAGTTTGTTTTAGTTAAAGAGATTTGATAAACAGATAAGGGGAGGAAATAACAATGAATACTATAGGTTGGAAAAAAATGGCTCTCGGATTAGCAGTATCTGGTTCATTATTCTTAGCCGCATGCAGTGATAGTGAGGATACTTCCACCAGTGGAAGTGGTGAGGACAGTGGGGATAGCAGTTCTGCGACTTTAGAAGTCGGGATTGAGGAAGGCTATATTGATTTTGTAAATGAAATCGTTCCCAAATTTGAAGAAGAATACGATGTTACTGTTACAGTAACTGAAAGAGATTTATTTGACACTTTAGAGGCTTTACCATTAGACGGTCCAGCGGGGCTTGCTCCAGATGTAATGATTGCACCGTATGATAGAATTGGAAATTTGGGCCAACAAGGTCATTTAGCTGAAGTAACGCTTCCGGATGATGGTAGATATGATGAAGTTGATCAGCAGCAAGTCACAATAAATGAAAAGGTTTACGGATCACCTTTTGTTATTGAATCTTTAATTATGTATTACAACAAAGACTTAATTGATAAGGCTCCAGCTACGTTTGAAGAAATTGAAAAATTAACAGAAGATGAAAGGTTTGCTTTTGAATCTGAATCAGGAAAGAGCACAGCATTTTTAGCAAATTGGCTGGATTTCTATAATTCATATGGCTTACTTTCTGGTTATGGTGGATATGTTTTTGGTGATGAAGGAACCGATACATCAGATATCGGACTAAACACAGCTGAATCTATTGAAGCTATTGAATATGCAACGCACTGGTTAAAGGATATTTGGCCACAGGGTATGCTAGATGCTACTACTTCCGGTAACTTTATTGATGAGCAATTTACAAACGGAAAAGCTGCAGCCATTATTGGTGGACCATGGTCCGCAAATAATTATACAGAAGCAGGAGTTAATTATGGTGTTTCAACAATTCCAACATTGCCAAATGGAGAAAATTACCAACCTTTCGCTGGTGGTAAAGGCTGGATTATCAGTAATTATGCTGAAAACAAAGAGGCTGCACAAAATTGGTTGGATTTTGTAACAAATGATGAAAATCAACAACTGTTAGTTGAAATGAATGCTGAGGTTCCTGCTAATCAAAATACAAGAGAAGTTGTAGCCCAAGGGGACGACGAATTAACGATAGCTGTAATTAACCAATATAATTCTGCTGTTCCTATGCCGAATATTCCAGAAATGGCAGAAGTTTGGACTGGTGCACAAACATTAATGTTTGATAGTGCATCTGGGAATAAAACACCTGAACAATCGGCAAATGATGCAGTTGAAGTAATTAGCGGAAATATCGAACAGAAGTATCAATAATATCCTGCAATTTTTGGCAGAGATTAACTCTGATCTCTGCCAAATCTCATTCTTAGAGAAAGTGCACTTTTAGGGGGAGTGAAATAATTGTGAAGTACACAGAGCTAGATATAAAGCGCATTCGAAATGCGACATTGCTCTCTTTTATTCCAGGGTTAGGCCAATTTTATAATAAACAAGTTTTTAAAGGAATCGTATTTCTAGCTGTTTTTCTGTTATTTATTATAGAAATGATAGGGTTTGGTGCGGGTGCATTAGCTGGATTGGTTTCACTCGGCAGTGTTGCAGGAGAGCATCACTCTCTATTCATGCTGATTGAAGGCTCCTTGCAGCTCCTCATCATTGCTATCTTTTTACTGTTTTATATTGTTAACATATATGATGCAAGGAAAGTTGCGAAATTATGGGTTGAAAATAAAAAGGTAAATACTACTATTAAATCGATCATGAGCAATGTCTCTGACAGTGGTTTTCCATACTTATTAACAATTCCAGCATATCTTGCAATGATATTCGCCATTATCTTTCCAGTTTTAGTAACATTACTGATCGCTTTTACAAACTATGATTTCTATCATATTCCACCAGCTAGTTTAATTGATTGGGTAGGATTTAAGAACTTTGTCAGTATATTTCTTCTAAGTTCATATAGAGATACATTCATGTCTGTTTTAAGCTGGACGATTATTTGGACAGTATGTGCAACAACCTTGCAAATTGTTATCGGTGTCTTTACTGCGGTCGTATTAAATCAAAAATTCATCATCGCTAAAAGATTCTTTGGTATTATCTTCTTGCTGCCATGGGCTGTACCTGCGTTTATTACCATTATGAGTTTCTCAAATATGTTTAATGACAGCATTGGTGCAATAAATACACAAGTAATTCCGCTTTTAGATTCGCTTCTGCCATTTATTGATTTAGGTGCGATTCCATGGAAGACAGATCCATTTTGGACTAAAATTGCAATTATTATGATTCAAGGATGGTTAGGTTTTCCTTATATATATGTTTTGGTGTCAGGTATTTTACAATCCATTCCAGAAGAACAATATGAAGCAGCGAAAATTGATGGTGCAAACGCAATTAAACGATTCAGGCATATTACATTGCCTACGATATTCATGATAGCTGCACCTATTTTTATTACACAGTATACAGGTAACTTTAATAATTTCACGATGATTTATCTATTTAATGAAGGTGGCCCAGGCAGTATCGGTGCAGGAGCAGGATCAACTGATATTTTAATTTCCTGGATATATAAACTAACAACTGGAACTTCACCACAATATTCTGTGGCAGCAGCGGTAACATTGTTTATTTCTGCCTTTGTAATTATTATTTCCTTACTTGTATTTAAAAGAACAAGAGCTTTTGAAATGGAGGATTAATAATGAATCTCTTTAAATCCCAAAAATTTTCCCTGTCTCTAAGCAAGTTCTTTACTTACTTTTATCTTATCCTATTAGCAATTATTATCATTTATCCACTATTGATAACAGCAAGCTCAGCATTTAAAGCAGGAAATATAACTGCTTTTGACTTGAACTTTAATGCTAATTGGACGCTAGATAATTTCAGGAGACTATTTACTGAAACCCTATATGGTGATTGGTATTTGAATACTTTAATTATTGCTGTTATTACGATGGTTGTCCAAGTTGCGATCATTACGTTAGCCGGTTATACGTATAGCAGATATCGTTTCATTGGAAGAAAAAGAAGTTTAATGTTCTTTTTAATTATTCAAATGGTACCGACGACTGCTGCATTAACTGCTTTCTATGTTATGGCCTTGCTTTTTGGTGCATTGGACCAAAATTGGTTCTTAATATTCATCTACATTGGTGGGGGCATTCCTATGAATACTTGGCTGATGAAGGGATATTTTGATACGGTGCCAATTGACTTGGATGAATCCGCTAAGCTTGATGGAGCAGGCCATTTTCGAATATTTATCCAAATTGTATTGCCTTTGGTGAAACCAATGCTAGCTGTTCAAGCCCTGTGGGCCTTCATGGCACCATTTGGAGAATATATGCTTGCAAGGTTCCTGTTGCGTACACCTGATAATTTCACAGTAGCAATAGGACTGCAAACCTTTATTAATAATCCAATGAATCAAAAAGTAGCACTTTTTGCAGCTGGGGCAATCTTAATTGCTGTACCAATTAGTATCCTATTCTTTATGCTGCAAAAGAATTTTGTATCAGGATTAACTGCAGGTGGAACAAAAGGTTAGCATTGGGGTAATGCTGCTAATTTTAGAGAAATGAAGTGAGTAAATGAAAACAGATATTTTCCCATTAAATTATATTAAGACAATATGGACACCAGTAAAAGTTTTTAGAGGACGTCATCAACTAAATTGGTTGCAAATTATTATTATTTTCCTGTTTTTAAATGCTTTGATAATGATACCAGTCTCCTTAAACTTTGCAAAAATGGACGCATTCCCTATCGAAGGAACTTTTCCAAATGCATTCGCATTAATTGATGAATCTGTAGTTACAGAGGTGAAAGAAGCGAAATTCACAAACGGGAGAATGGAATTACCTTCCAGCTTCCTTTATACAAGTAATAAAGGGGTGATTGGTGGGGATATATCAAAAGTAGAGGCAGATGAACTGATCAAGGAAGAAAATGCAATAATATTTCTAGCAGATAAACTGATAATAAAAGAAGGAAACAATCCGATTTCAGAAGTGACATATACAAAGGATTTTACCTTAGATAATGTGACAACGATTGATGAATTGAAAACTGCTATATCACAGCAATGGTTCATACAAAATAAAGGATTTATTGTCGGAAGTCTAATTCTTGCTGTTTTTAGTCTGTCACTCGCTAGCATTGTATTTATCGTACTAGGATCATCCATTTTCATCTATTTTACAAGAAAAGGACAATTTTCTTCCATAAAAACTTTTAAAGAATCCGTAAATTTAATTGTAAATGCGATGGGGCTAGCTTCCGTAATATCAATGGTTATCGGACTCATTCGATATGATATGATCACGATGCTAATGATTCAGTCATTCGGAACGGTACTCATGATATTAGCTGTTTTCTATAAAACTCGTTTCAATGATGACGCAGCAGTATAATGCGCCTGCTTAGTTCGCATTTGATCTAAATAGCAGCGACAAAAAATGAAGTAAATAAAGATTAGATGGTGAGAGAATGGTAACAATTAAAGACGTAGCAAAGGCAACCGGAGTATCTCCCTCTACAGTATCTAGAGTTATTGCAGATAATCCAAGAATAAGTACAGAAACAAAGAAAAAGGTTAGAAAAGCAATGAAGGATTTAGGATATTATCCTAACATTCATGCTCGTAATCTAGTTGTGAAATCATCCAATGCGATTGGAGTTGTTATGTCTTCATCTGCTGACAAAGCATTACAAAATCCATTTTTTCCAGAGGTTTTACGCGGAATCGGATCTGTTACTCATAAAAATGAATATTCAATTACACTTTCTAGCGGACAATCGGAAGAGGAAATTTTAAGTGAAGTAAAAAGTATGGTCTATGGTGGCTCAGTGGATGGTGTAATTCTACTTTACTCTCGAATAAATGATGGTGTAACAAACTTTTTACGTGAACAAGATTTTCCATTTGTCATCGTAGGAAAGCCGGTTGAAGATATTGAGCAAGTCACACATGTAGATAATGATAATTTTAAAGCTGGAAAAGAGATAACAAATTATTTAATCGAACAGTTACATGAACGAATTGCTTTTATAGGAGGATCAAGGGACTTGATGGTGACGATGGATCGCGAATCAGGGTATCAAGTTGCATTAGAGGAAGCAGGATTACCTAATGTCGATGAATATAGAATCCAAACGGAATTTCTAAAGTCGGGTGGTCAGGAAGCCGTCGAGTGCATCTTAGCTATGAAACATCGTCCAACAGCAATCGTTGTAAGTGATGATTTAATTAGTCTTGGGGTGGTGAGTATGCTAGAAAAGTCAAATATACGAGTTCCAGAAGACATTTCAATTGTAAGCTTTAACAATGTCTATCTTTCAGAAATAATCCGTCCAGCGCTCACTACTGTTGATGTTCATATTTATGATTTAGGTGCAAAGTCGGCAGAAGCGATAATAAACAAAACAAATAATAAGTCAGAGCCCGCAAAAAGAATTATTATTCCGCATAACATCGTTTACCGAGATTCAGTTATTAGTCGCAGGTAGGAAAAATATTGTCTCTAAAGAGGAATGTTACAAAGTAAGAAAGAATACTAGTGTATGCAGTACAAATAGGAGGAATACAATTATGAATATCGTCGTATGGAACGAATATCGTCATGAGAAAAAGGATCTGGAAGTTGCGGAAATCTACCCAAATGGGATCCATGGAACTATCGCAGCATTTCTACAAGAAGACTATGAAAATGTGAAAACAGCAACATTGGATGAACCGGAACATGGATTAACGGATGAAGTGTTAGCAAATACGGATGTGTTAATTTGGTGGGGACATCTAGCACATGACGAAGTGAGCGATGAGGTTGTTGAAAAGGTTAAACATCGTGTCCTCGAAGGAATGGGGTTAATCGTTTTGCATTCGGCCCATTTTTCGAAGATATTTAAAACGCTGATGGGTACTGGCTGTGATCTGAAGTGGCGAGAAGCGGGGGATAAAGAACGTTTATGGGTTGTTGATCCTACTCATCCAATAACTGAAGGGATTGGTCAGTATATCGAACTGGAGCAGGAAGAAATGTATGGTGAGCACTTTGATATACCAGCACCAGATGAGTTAATATTCATTGGCTGGTTTTCAGGTGGGGAAGTATTTCGCAGTGGAGCAACCTTTAAACGAGGTAAGGGGAAGATTTTCTACTTCCAGCCAGGACATGAAACGCATCCAACGTACCACCATAAAGACATTCAGCAAGTTATTAAAAATGGGGTAAGATGGGCAGCAAGCATCAACACTCCAACACCAACCTATGGTAATCACAAGGCATTAGAACAAATTTAATTGGGAGAGTGAAGAACATGACAAAATTACGTGTTGCAGTTATTGGTTGTGGAAGTATTGCGAAGTATCGACATTTACCAGAGTACGCGCTAAATCCAAATGTCGAGATAGTTGCGGTTTGTGATCTTGTAAAAGAAAGAGCAGAAGAGGCAGCAGCGAAATATCAAGCAAAAGCATATACGAATTATGAAACATTATTGCAGACTGAAAAGCTAGATGCAGTCAGTGTTTGTTTGCCTAATTACTTACATGCACCAGTTTCTATTGCTGCATTGAACGCTGGGAACCATGTGTTATGTGAAAAACCAATGGCAACTTCACGTGAAGAAGCAGCACAAATGATTGAAGCTGCAAATAAAAACAATAAGAAATTGATGATTGGTCATAATCAGCGCTTCGTTTCTTCTCACCAAAAAGCGAAACAGCTAATCGAAAAAGGAGAAGCAGGAAAAATTTATAGCTTCCGTACTGCCTTTGGACATGGTGGACCTGAAGGCTGGAGTGTTGACGGAAAAGATAGCTGGTTCTTCAACAAGAATCAAGCATTTATTGGTGCTATGGGTGATCTTGGTGTACATAAGGCAGATTTGCTTCGTTATATACTTGGAGAAGAGTTCATTGAGGTTGGAGCATTTGTTGAAACGAGTGCAAAAGAGGATACAGATGTCGACGATAATGCCGTGTTTATTTTGAAATCAGTGAGTGGTGTCATTGGTACATTAGCTGCAAGCTGGGCATATACGGCTAAGGAAGATAATTCAACGATTATTTACGGAGAAAATGCGATTTTAAGATTGGAAGACGATCCGGATTTTTCCCTTATTGTGCAGTATAAGAATGGCGAGGTTGTAAAGTATGAATTAGGTGGAATTCAGTCTAATGAAGAAGGTGGGCAGACAACCACCCATGTAATTGATCACTTTGTCGAAGCGATTGTTGAGAATAAAGAGCCATTAATTAATGGGGAAGAAGGAAAGCGATCGCTCGAGGTCATTTTAGGAGCAATCGAATCTGTTGAATCGAAAAGTATTTACCAATTGGAGCGTTGAGGTTTATGACGAAATTAAAAATGGGAATTATCGGCGTTGGTGGCATTGCACAGGGAAGACATATTCCTTCATACCTAAAGCTAAACGATAAAGTAGAAATTATTGCTGTTCAAGATTTGAATATTGCTCGCGCAGAGGAAGTAGCTAAGAAATATGATATTCCTCAGGTGTTTACAAATTATCATAAGCTCTTTTCCGTTGTAGATGCAGTGACAATTTGTACGCCAAATAAATTTCATGCAGAGATTACAATAGCTGCCTTAGAAGCAGGGGTTCACGTTCTATGCGAAAAACCGATGGCCATTACAACAACTGAATGTGAAGCAATGATTGCTGCAGCGGAAAAAGCGAATAAAGTCTTAAGTATCGGGTATCATTATCGCCACCTAGAAGTGGCCCAGGTTGCAAAGCATGCGGTACCTGACATTGGTGATCCACTCGTAACGAGGGTACAAGCACTTAGACGCAGGAAGGTACCTGGGTGGGGCGTGTTCACCAATAAGGAATTACAAGGTGGTGGAAGTTTAATTGATTATGGCTGTCATTTTCTTGATTTGGCACTTTGGTTATTAGACGATCTAAAGCCTGTTGAAGTAACTGGTACAACTTATAACCGTCTGAGTAAAACACCAAATCAACTAAATGACTGGGGAACCTTTGATCATGAAACCTTTGATGTCGATGATCATGTTACTGCCTATATTAAATTTGAAAATGGTGAGTCGATGTTTTTCGAATGTTCTTGGGCTGCGAATATAAAGGAGGATACGAATCATCTCAGTATTTCTGGTGTTGATGGAGGACTGAACGTGTTTCCTTATGAATTCTACCAGGCTAAACATGGAACATTTATGACTACAGGTGCAACATTATCTGATGATCAGCTGGAAGCAGGATTACTTCAAGCGGAAAACTTTGTTGAAGCTTGTCTTGGAGAAGCGGAGTTAATTAGTAAACCAGAGCAATCTTTACAAGTTTCAAGAATAATAGAAGCAATTTACCAGAGCAGTGAAATGGGAAAGAGTGTAAGACTAGCATAATCATTAGAAAAGATGGAGGAGATCATATGAAACTAGGAGTATTTACCGTATTGTTTTCTGGAAAACCATTTGAGGAAATGCTGGATTATGTAAAGGATGCAGGATTGCAAGCAGTAGAGATTGGTACTGGAGGAAATCCTGGCACGGCACATTGTGATGTTGATGAATTACTGGAAAGTGAAGAAAAGCGCAAAATATTTTTAGAAAAGATTGAATCACGTGGATTAACGATTAGTGCATTTAGCTGCCATGACAACCCGATTTCACCGGATAGGGCACATGCGCAGAAATCACATGATACATTTATTAAAACAGTGAGATTAGCGGAATTACTGAATGTGCCTGTCGTTAATACGTTCTCAGGTGTTCCTGGTTCCAATGAAGATTCCAAATTACCAAACTGGCCTGTCACACCATGGCCAACAGAGTATTCAGATATTCTAGAATGGCAATGGGAGAAAAAATTGATTCCATACTGGAAAGAGCAGGGGCAATTTGCGAAAGATCATGGTGTAAAGGTTGGTCTCGAACTTCATGCTGGATTTCTAGTCCATACACCATATACGATGCTTAAATTGAGAGAAGCAACGAATGATGCGATTGGTGCAAACCTTGATCCGAGTCACTTATGGTGGCAGGGGATTGACCCAGTTGCCGCAATAAAAATACTCGGTAAAGAAAACGCAATCCATCACTTCCATGCAAAGGATACGTACATTGATCAGGATAATGTCAATATGTATGGTTTAACAGATATGCAAGCCTACTCGAAAGTACAGACCCGAGCATGGAGTTTCCGTTCGGTTGGCTATGGACATAGCATTCAGGAGTGGTCGAATATTGTGAGTGCATTACGTACTTATGGTTATGACTACGTAATAAGTATCGAGCATGAGGACCCAATTATGTCAATTGATGAAGGCTTTAAGGCTGCTGTACGGAATTTGAAGGCAGTTAATATTGAACAATCACTCGATAATATGTGGTGGGCATAAAAATATGCCCCTTCAGAAAGTTTGAGTTGTTCACTTTCTGAAGGGGCTGTGTTATATAAGCTGTAAGCGATTTGCTGTCATCGACCACCTTTGGCTCTTTTTATTAACAAAAATAAAATATCATTTTGCGTAAATATTTTGTTTATTAAACAAATTCCAGATTTTATATGTTTACTTTCTCATACCTTTTTTCAAGGGTTCATTGATTGCCTTCCTGTCTTATGCAGCTTTTTATCGACTCTGCTTAAAAATAACAAATAATAATGAAATGTAAGGGGGAGAACTATGAAAAAATGGTGGAAAGAAGCGGTTGCGTATCAAGTTTATCCACGTAGTTTCATGGATTCGAACGGGGATGGTATTGGTGATATTCAAGGGGTTATTTCTAAACTAGACTATCTTCAGGATTTAGGAATCGATGTAATCTGGATGTCGCCAATCTACCAATCTCCGAATGATGACAATGGCTATGATATTAGTAATTATCAGGAAATCATGCCTGAATTTGGAACGATGGCTGATTTTGATCAATTACTAGAGGAAGTTCATCGTCGGGGAATGAAATTAATTATGGATCTTGTGATTAATCATACCTCGGATGAGCATCAATGGTTTATTGAATCAAGAAAGTCAAAGGACAGCGATTATCGCGATTATTATATATGGCATCCGGGAAAAAATGGTTCAGAGCCGAATAACTGGGAATCAATTTTTGGTGGTTCAGCATGGAAGTATGATAAAACAACAGAAGAATATTTCCTCCATGTTTTCTCAAGTAAACAGCCCGACCTCAATTGGGAAAATCCCAACGTAAGAAATGAGTTATATAAGATGGTGAATTGGTGGCTAGATAAGGGAATAGATGGCTTCCGAGTTGATGCAATCTCTCATATTAAAAAGCGTCCAGGACTCCCGGATTTACCAAATCCAAAGAAGAAAAAGTATGTATCATCATTTGCAGGTCACATGAATCAGGACGGCATCCAAATTTTTCTAGATGAATTAAAGGAAAAGACATTTGCAAATTATGATATTATGACGGTCGGCGAGGCTAATGGAGTTAAGGCTAAAGATGCAGATGAATGGGTAGGTAAGGAAAATGGCAAGTTTAATATGATTTTTCAATTTGAACATTTGGATCTATGGGGCAAGAAAACAAAAACAGGTCTTGATATCCATGCCTTGAAAAGGACGTTGACAAAGTGGCAGAAGGGGCTTGAAGGTATTGGCTGGAATGCACTATTTCTGGAGAACCATGATCAGCCGCGCTCTGTTTCAACCTGGGGAAATAGTGATATTTATTTAAAGGAATCTGCCAAATGTCTTGCAACGATGTACTTCCTCATGCAGGGAACACCATTTATTTATCAGGGACAAGAAATTGGCATGACAAATGTGCATTACCCATCAATCAATGATTATGATGATGTCGATGCGAAAAATCTATACGATAATGAACTGGCAGCAGGAACACCTGTTGAAGAGATTATGGAAGTAATTTGGAAAACAGGTCGTGATAATTCGCGGACACCAATGCAATGGGATGATACAAAAAATGCTGGCTTTTCTAAAGGAAAGCCATGGCTTAAGGTGAATCCAAATTATTCAGAAATAAATGTAGCGAGTGCAATGGATCACTCCGACTCGATTTTTTATTTTTATAAATTGCTAATTAAGCTGAGAAAAAATAATCCAGTATTAATTTATGGTACCTATGATCTTATTTTGGATGACCATGATCAGATTTTTGCTTATACACGAACACTAGATGGTGAGAAAGTACTGATAATGACAAATCTCTTTGCCGTGGAAACTAAGGTGAAGTTGCCGGAGAAAGTAAGATTGGGAGCATTATGGATGGCGAATTATGATGTTCGTATAGATGAAATAGAAAGCGTGCTGACATTTAAACCTTATGAGGCTAGAGTGTATAAGTTGATATAATACTACGCAAACTGCTTAAAGATATGATAAATAGTAATCAGGCTGAGTCGAATGGTTCAGCTTTTTTCTTGTTGACATCCCGCATTAACTAACTGTAAGAACTCGACTTCATGATTTCGTGAATGATAAAGAATCATAAACAGGGAATCAACAGTAGTAAAAAGTCTGAAAGTGAAGTATTATGTTATAAAGTCCCTTTGTTTGAAAATGATTCTCATTATCAATATAATAAAACTATAATAATTTTCTTGGAGGGGCGGTTATGAGCAAAATCTTACTGCTCTATGCTAGTGCAACTGGAAATACGGAGTTGATGGCTAAGGCAATGGCAAATCATTTAAGAAATAATAATAATCATGACGTTGTTGTAAAGATGTTTGATTATGATGAAATAGAAGTAAAAGAACTTGAAAACTATGATGGTATATTATTTGGAGTTTACACTTGGGTTGGAGGCGATCTACCATTTGAAGTTGAGGATTTTTATGATCAGCTTGACGGTGTAAATATCAAAAGGAAGCCATTTGCTGTCTTCGGATCGGCAGATTCTTTTTATGATGAATTTGGTACTGCGCTTGATTTGATGTATGAACGATTTGAGAAACTTGGTGCCGTAATGGTCCCGGAAAAGCTAGTAGTTGATTTAGAGCCAAGTCAAGAAGATATTAAGAAAAGTGAACAGCTTTCTGAGAAGCTATTACGATTAATTAGTGGGAGTGAGCTGGACGTTAAGTAATATATTATATCGGAATGAATACGAATAATTTTGCAGATAAGAGGGTGTACAGCTTTCTTATCTGCTTTCTGTTCTATACTAACCTTTTCGCTGTGTCTTGTCATAAATGAAATATTATTTCGTTAATAGTGTTATTTAATGACATAATATTATATAATCTATAAACATAAGAATATACCAAATGAATCTGAAGGGGGGAAAGAAGGTGGAATATTTCCTTGGCATTGATGGCGGTGGAACTAAAACAATTGCAGCACTTGCCAATGAGAATGGGGAGGTTATTGCACAAGCAACAGCAGGGGCAACGAATCCGAATGCAGCTTCCGATCAAGTACTAAAGCAAACATTTAAAGAGCTTTTACTTTCGTTAAAAGGTCAGGCGGAAAAAGAGTACAATCATATTAATATTTTTGCTGGAATTGCTGGAGCTGGGAATGAAACAAATCGACGTCGCCTCAATGATATAATTGCTCGTTTAGTAACAAAAACTGAGAATATCCAAGTAGAACCAGATCCTGTTAATGCTCTTTATTCCGGTACATACGGCAAACCAGGTATTGTTCAAATATCAGGAACAGGGAGCATTACATATGGAATCAATTCCAAGCTGCAGCATAATCGTGTAGGTGGCTGGGGATATCTGCTAGGTGATGAAGGCAGTGGCTATGATATCGGCAGGCAGGGAATAATGGCAGCCTTGAAGTCTTTTGATGGGAAGGAAAATACTACAACTCTGCTACCGAATTTATTCACCTTTTTTAATGTGAATAATCCACAAGAATTGATGGGAAAAATCTATGCATCTCCAACACCTAAAAATGACATCGCAGCCTTTGCAAAAACAGTGCTTGATGCTTATAAACAAAAAGATTTAGTTGCTGATAAAATTGTAGTAAAGGTAGCGAAAGAGTTAGCTGCTAATATTGCAACACTGTACTCGAAACATTTTCAGGAAAACGAAAAAACAGAAGTTGTTTTAGGTGGTGGCGTATTTAGTGATAAAGATATACTTCCGATGCTTATAGCAACTAGTTTGCAAGAGCTGCAGTTAGATCTAGCCGTAGTTTTGCCAAAGATGCCCCCTGTTGGAGGATCGCTGATTGGTGCATATATAAGTCAAGGAAAGGAACCGTCTCAATCCGTTATTAACAACATAATTGATACGATTTAATTAAGGAAAGAGGTAGAAGAAATGTCGCATATTAAAGGTGGACTTGTGATTTTGAAAGAGATGGTAAATCGTTTGCCGCCATCCGAGAAAAAAATAGCAGAATATATTTTGCTAAACCCAGAAGAATCTATTCTTTTAACGGCGCTACTGCTAGGAGAAAAGAGCAATACTAGCAGTGCCGCGGTTATTCGCCTTTGTAAATCATTGGGGTTTAGTGGCCTGCAGGAATTAAAAATCCGTATTGCTGGTGATTTGCAGGTGGAATCTGTCAATGAATATCGGGATATTGAGCCAAATGATGGATTTAATAATATTATTCAAAAGGTAACATCGAATACAATTCAGACGTTAAAGGAAACTGCAGATATTATGAACATTAAAGCACTTGAAAAAGCAGTAAGTGCTCTATCAACTGCAAACTCAATTATTTTCTTTGGTGTCGGTGCATCTAATATTGCTGCCAAGGATGCCGAGCAGAAGTTTTCACGAATAAATAAAAATGCATTTTCGTTCTCCGATGTACATATGGCCGCGACATCTGTTGCAAACAAAGGAGAAGGTGATGTCGTTGTTGGCATATCTTTTTCTGGGAATACGGAAGAAGTGGCCAAATTAATAAAGCTTGCAAAATCGAAACAGACAACAACGATTAGTATTACGAAATATGGGAATACTGCTGTCTCAAACTATTCCGATATTCGTTTATATACTTCCGCCGCAAAGGAAGCAACGATTCGAAGCGGAGCAACATCATCACGCATTGCTCAGTTGCATATCATTGACATTCTATTTATGTCGCTCGCCTCTGTTGAATATGAAAAAACGGTCAAGCATCTAGATGAAACAAGAGCAGCAATCTCCCTTATTAAGGAAGATTTCTAATAGACTGGGACTGCGGTAATTTGTCTACTAAAAATGTTTCAATGATATAAACTGTGCCTAGAAAAGATTGTGATTTCTAATCTGGAAGGGGTACCAAGATCATTAGTAGGTTAGCCATTACTAACTACTGCACAATACCAACGGAAGAAATACACGAAGAATCCTCGAAAATAAAGTTCCATTTTCTTCGTGCGATGTAATGCTGACGAAGCTTTCCTTGTCCTGCGGGAAGAAGGCTCACCAGCTCCCCGCGGAAAGTGAAGTGTATTTCTGAAGCGACAGCCAAGGAAGCAAATATCATTCAAAGTTATTTCGCACTTAGTATAAATAGAACAAACATACTAAAGTCTTTTTTATTAAATATGCAAGTTGACCAACGAGATTATGAAATATGATTACAGAAAATATAATTTATATTGACAATAAAGTTCAGCAACATTATAATGAGGTAAAATTAAGAAAATTTACTTTTCAATTTGAGTAAAGAGGAGAATGACATGCAGATGGAATTATCCAGACTTACCACAGAGCAAAGAAACAAGAGGAGTATGAACCTAGATCAAATGTCTACAGCTGAGATGCTACATACAATCAATGAAGAAGATAAAATTGTGGCTTTTGCAGTAGAAAAGGTCTTGCCAAAGATTGAAATTGCGGTAGATCATATTGTTCCTTCACTTGCCAGTGGTGGCAGGCTATTCTATGTAGGGGCCGGAACTAGTGGTAGGCTAGGGGTAATTGATGCATCAGAATGTCCGCCCACTTTTATGACACCAAAAGAGATGGTGCAAACAGTAATGGCAGGAGGAATGGACGCATTTTTCAATGCGGCGGAAGGGTCTGAAGATAATGAAAAACAGGGTGGACTTGATTTACAGGCGAAGAAGCTTATAAAGAATGATGTCGTAATTGGAATTACAGCAAGTGGGCGCACACCATATCCGATAGGAGCACTTCATTATGCAAAAGCAATAGGAGCATACACGATTGCTTTATCTTGTAATCAAGATTCCTTGATTAGTAATGTTGCAGATTGTGCGATAGAAGTTATTGTGGGTCCTGAAGTTTTAACAGGCTCTACTCGAATGAAAGCCGCTACTGCACATAAAATGATATTAAACATGATAAGTACAACTACAATGGTGAAGTTAGGAAAAGTTCATGAGAATCTAATGGTGGATTTGCATGCAAATAACTTTAAACTGCGAGAAAGAGCAAAACGAACAGTAAGTGAAGTGACTAGATCCTCATACGATAAGATAGAAAATGCTCTGATTCAGACGAACTATAAAGTAAAGCCAGCAATTGTAATGCTTGAAGCAAATGTTACACTTCAAGAAGCAGAAGAGGCGATAGTTCAGTCGGATGGTTATGTAAGAAAGGCAATTGATTATCTATCATAGGATAGGAAGTTTAGAAATTCCATTAGTAGCCATATCGCTATTAATGTCTTTCACATAATTAGGATAAATAAAAGGGGATGAATAGGTTGAAACAATTACAAAAGGGACGAGGCTGGTTACTATTCGCTTTATTGTTAGCGCTTGCAGTATTTATTTCCGCATGTTCTTCAGATGATGGAGATTCGGAGCCTGTTTCCTCAAGTGATGGGGCAGAGGAACCAAGTGATTCAGCAAATGATGGATCTGAAGATGGAATATCAGGAGATTTAGAAATTCAGTATTTCGTAGGGGGATATGGTGATTCTTGGTGGAAAGAAGTTATTGCAGATTTTAAAGAAGCAAATCCAGATGTAAATATTATCGAGCATGCTGGTCCAAATATTAATGAAGAGATGCGATCACGTTGGGTATCAAATGATCCGCCAGATGTTGTGTACATTGATGGCGCTGGTTCAAGTGAAACGCAAATGGTAGAAGATGGCCAATTGATGAATCTAACTGAATGGGTAGAGGGGATTGAGCTTGAGGGTGGCGACAAACTGATTGATAGCTTTATTGTTGCACCTGCATCCTATGACGGTGATATTTATTCGCTTCCACTCGTTTTTGATACATGGGGAACATGGTATGACAGAGCATTATTTGATGAGAAAGGTTATGAGGTACCTACAGATTTCGATAGTTTCATGAATTCAATGAAAAAGATAAAAGAAGGGGAAGATATTGATCCGTTAGTAACAAGTGGACAGCATCCATACTATTTCATGCGTGGTATGCTTTATCCCGCATTTGCAGCTGCTGGTGGTGAGGAATTGCTTGCAGATCTTATCAGTGGTGCAGAGGGAGCTTGGAGTAGTGACATTACATTAGAAACGATGAAAAAGGTAGAGGAAATTCAAAAAGCTGGGTTCTTTGATTCAGGGCTAGGAGCATTAAATCACACGCAATCCCAGATGAATTTCTTATTGCATGACAATGCTTTTGTACCAGTAGGTTTCTGGCTGCCAAATGAAATGGCAAATGATATTCCAGAAGGCTTTGACTTTGGATTTATTCCATCACCAATGCAAGATGCGGGTGAACCGTATGCAATCGTTCCAGATTTGCGTCCATTAGCAATTGCAGAGAATGCGGAGAATCCGGAAGCGGCAAAAGCATTTGTTGAGTTTGTATTTACAAGAGAATACGCGATGTCATTCTCTGAGCATACGGGAGCGATTATGAATATTAACGGCGTTGATTTAACAGAAAATGAAAATGTTCCTAGTTATTTAACAGAGGCTAATGCGATGATTAATGACCCAGAACAAGTGCAAATCTATGAGAAGCCATATCCTATGAGTGCAGACTTAGAGACACCACTTGGAAATGCTTTAATGTCGCTGATGCTAGGGAATATGACAGCAGAACAATTTGTTGAAGAAGCTGAAAAAGCTGCAGCAGAATATCGTAGCGGTCTTTAGGTAAATGAAATTGGTGTGGAATGTGAGGATACTTCTTAGCATTCCATACCAATTATTTCATTTGCAGTTAAGAAAGTGCAACAAAGATTATCACCGGAAAGATTTGGCTAAGCATTTAGTTTTTTATCCTAATGGTCGTTTTTCTGATTATATTCCTTATCTGCCATAGAAAAGAGTGATGAAATGGTTCAATCCAAAAAGCAAAAATATTTATTTTTAGCATTTTGTTTAGTCCCTACTTTTATTTTATTTGCAATTTTTACGCTATACCCGCTGTTTAGTGGCCTATATTATTCCTTTTTTGATTGGTCGGGGTCATCGAGTAATAAAACGTTTATTGGATTTGGCAATTACATAAAGCTATTTCATGATGCAATTATCCCGAATACGATTATTCATGATTATTTTCTTGTTGTAACAAAAGTTATTGGAATTATGATTTTAGCGATGTTTTTTGCGGTTGCCTTGACCCAGCTAAAGTTAAAGGAAGCACCATTCTATCGAGTGATATTTTTCTTCCCGAATATCATGTCGGTAGTTGTTATAGGGATTCTGTGGACATTCATTTATAACCCGAGTATTGGCTTAGTTAATTCTGGTCTAGAGTTTATCGGATTAGAGTCGTTAGCAAAACCCTGGCTTGGGGATGAGACATGGGCACTTCCTAGTTTAGTATTACCATCTGTCTGGGCAGGGATTGGTTTATTTATGCTAATGCTAATCGGCGGTATTTCAAACATTGATAAAAGCTATTATGAAGCAGCTGAAATCGATGGGGCAACACAGTGGCAGCAATTTTGGAAGGTGACGGTTCCGCTGCTTTGGCCGCAAATAAAGATTGCGATACTTTATATTGTCATCACAACATTAAATGGCTCCTTCGTTATCGTTCAAGTTATGACTGGTGGGGGACCGAACAATGCAACACATGTGATGGGTTCCTACCTTTACCAACAAGCTTTCGTTCAGTTTAATTTCGGATATGGGGCAACAATTGGTGTGATGATTTTAGTGCTTTCCTTACTCACCGTGTTAATTTTGCAATTCTTTATGCGAAGGGAAAAAGTCGATTACTAATATCATACAAGAAAGCATAGAGGGGATGAATAATCGTGAAACGAAGTGTTGGACAAATTCTAGGGCGAGGCGGAATTCGAATACCATTAATTCTCTGGACAATAGCGGTACTGTATCCTATATTCTGGATGTTTCTTGGATCATTTAAATCAAATGCAGAAATATACCGAAATCCGTGGGGCTTCCCGGAAACAATAAATTGGCAAAATTATATTGATGCTTGGACAAACTTTAATATCGGTTCCAGTGTATTTAATAGTTTCATTGTTACGATAGTTGGCGCAGTACTAACATTAGTTCTAGCCATTCCAACGGCATATGCGATTGAGCGTATAAACTTTCGCGGCAGCAAGTATTTATTTACGTTATATGTATCAGCAATGATGATTCCGATGGTACTGGGTTGGATTCCTTTATTCTTCTTACTAAGTGATTTACATTTATTGGATAACATATATGGTTTAGCAATCGTATACGCAGTTAGTCAGTTACCCTTTACGATATTCGTGTTAACGAGCTTCATGAGTACGATTCCCAAATCATTAGAGGAAGCGGCAGCCATTGATGGGCTTTCTCCTTACGGTGTATTATGGAAGGTGATTACACCGCTAAGTATGTCAGGGATTATCACAGTAACCATTATGAATGCCATCCAGTTTTGGAATGAATATTTTATGGCATTAATCTTTTTACAAAGCAGCGAGAATTATACATTAGCACTCGCAATTGATTTCATTAGCAGTGAAGCACAATATACAAATGCTTGGGGCACTTTATTTGCAAGTCTTGTAATCGCAATTGTTCCTGTTATTATTCTGTATGCAATCTTCCAAAAGAGAATTGCAGAAGGGATGACAGAAGGAGCGATAAAGGGCTAGATCGGTTGAAAGAATCACTTTAACTTTAGGCATGGTCGAATTAGAACCGTAGCATCGTTAGATTAATTAATGTAGAACCCTGACCTTTTGGATTGTTATTCAAAGGGTCAGGGTTCATTTTTGTTGACTGTTTTTTAACGACTGGGCTACCGTTACTCTTCACAACAAAGAATCTGTTGCTTTTAATATATGGTGGATAATTAGGAATTTTTAACTAACATAAGGTGACGAGTACTCACAGGCCGCTCGCTCCGAAAATACACTACGCTTTCCGCGAGGGCTTAGGTGAGCCTTCTTGTGCTGATGCACTACAAAATCTCACCTAGGCCCTTAATCCCGCAGGACAAGGAAAGCTTCGTCAGGGTTACATCGCACGAAGAAAATGGAACTTTATTTTCGAGGAGTCTTCGTGTATTTTCTCCGCTGGATTTATACAAAACGATATTGGAGAGACAAACGCACTAATTATCTTTATTGCCCTAAGGTTCGCGACTTGTCTAGAGACAAAATCAACTTTGTGTCTAATTCGTACTTTATATCGATATAATAACCATTCGAAATGGCTTTCTTTCATTATTTATATAATAGATATTCTTTCCGAACCTTCTCAAAGTCCTTCAAGCCTTTTTTCCATTGTTTCTCCATCTCTTTAACAGAGGTTCCATCTTCAATTGCTTCGCGGATCCAGCCGTTTCCAATCAGGTTATCGAAAAAGGATACTCCTGCACTGTTTTCTGCACCGAATTTAAAGTCCCCTGGGTACATATCGTGTAACGTTTTTACAATATGGAGTCCCGTTTCCACAGGTTTATAAGCTTTCTTGTTTGTAACGTGTATTTGTACCCCGTGGCTTAATTTTCCGCTATGCTTGGAAATAGACGGTGTAAACGATGCTGCTCGGAATGTTACACCAGGTAACTCCAAAGTATTTAATGCAGATGCAAATTCCGTACTATTCACAAATGGCGCGCCAATAAATTCGAATGGCTTGGTTGTGCCACGACCTTCCGATAGGTTCGTCCCTTCAATTAATGCTGCACCTGGATAAACTAGAGCAGTATCAAGTGTAGGCATATTTGGTGATGGAAGGACAAATTCTAGACCCGTGTCCTCATAGTACATGTCACGCTCCCAGCCATTCATTTCAACGACGGTTAAATCTGCACCGATGTCAAATTTTTCATTAAATAACGTAGCTAATTCGCCAACCGTCATCCCATGTCGTAAGGGAATCGGGTAATTACCGACAAAAGATGCATAGGCTGGATCAAGGACTGGTCCTTCTACTTTATGTCCACCTAATGGATTTGGTCGATCAAGAACAATGAACTCGATATTATTTTCCTTTGCTGCTTCCATTGCATATGCCATCGTATAAATATAAGTGTAGAAGCGCGTACCAACGTCCTGAATATCAAAGAGGAGTACATCCACATTTTCGAGCATTTCTGGTGTTGGTTTACGGGTTTGTCCATATAAGCTGTAAACTGGTAGCCCTGTTGTTTCATCAGTATAAAATTCTACATATTGTCCGGCCTGGGCATCGCCACGGACACCATGTTCTGGTCCATATAATGCAGTTAATTCTACATCAGGGTCATTGAACAACAGGTCAACAATACTGTTTAATTCCTGATCTACGCCAGTAGGATTTGTTATTAGGCCAACACGTTTGCCTTCTATTAACTGTTTCTGCTCATCAAGTAATACCTCTACACCGAGCTGAAATTCCTTCTTCTTACCTTTTCCTTTACCGTTCGATTCCCCCTTATCTGCAAAAACCGCAGTAAGGGAGCCGAGAATGAATACGACTGTCAAAAGCAGGATATACGTTTTTTTCATCTGTCCTTCACTCCTTATTTAATTAATAGGAAAGTCCGGATCCGAATGGATACAAGACGTCGCCGTTCAAATCTGGAATTGTTACAGGCAACTGCCCAACTGGATTGTTATCACCAAATATTGTTGCTGCAGTAGCTTTAAAGCTTGCATCTCTAAATCCATATTGAGCTAAATAAGCATCGATTTTTGAGAATGCCATGATGTCATATGGATTTCGAATACCGACGCCAACTACGGGAGCATCGACCTGTTCAATTAATTGATTTACAAGTTGCATTTGTGGACTAGATGGTGCACGTCCACTTACATTAAAGGTGTAGGAACCAAAGATAACAGCACGAGCATCCTGCAATTCCGCTATTTGGTCATTCGTTAATGGACCTGTTGCACGAACAAGTTCTGTGTTGCTATGGTATTTTGTTATTGCCTCATGCAAATTATTGATATACGTATTGCCAATGACCACAATTTTATCTTCATCTGCTACTTGTAACGGAAGTACACTGTTGTTTTTTAGCAATGTGATCGATTGGTTTGCTGCTTCAGCTTCCACTTGTTTATGGGAATCTGAGCCAACAACAGCTTCTGCATTAGAGACTAATTGCTCTACTGGAACTGGATTTTCTGTTTTTATGACCCCACGATTGATTTTTAATGTTAATATCCGTCTAACAGATTCTTCAATCCGTTCTTCCGTAATTTCTCCTGTTTCGACCGCTTCGAGTAATCCATTAACTACTTCCTCAAGCCCAACTGGCATTAATATAATGTCAGTCCCAGCTTTAACAGTGCGGATTACGGCATCAACTGCTCCGAAATGTTCGGAAATAGCTGCCATGTTTAAGGCATCGGTGATGATGACGCCATCATAGCCCATTTCTTCTCTCATTAAACCAGTTAATACTTTAGGTGATAAGGTCGCAGGCAAGGAAATTTCTGTACCATCCTTTTTCGAAATCACTTTAGTATTATCAATTTTCGGGAAGGTAACATGTGCAGTCATGATTGCATCAATATTTGCATCCATTGCTTTTTGAAAAGGCAATAGTTCCACTTCCAAAAGTCGTTCCTTATCATGTGGTACTTCAGGCAATCCAAGATGTGAATCAACCGCTGTGTCTCCATGTCCCGGGAAATGTTTAGCTGTCGCTGCAACGCCATTGCTTTGAATTCCCTTAATATAAGAAATCCCTAGGTCAGCAACTAATTCTGGTGTTTCACCAAATGAACGGACACCTATAACTGGATTATCTGGATTGTTATTGACATCTAATACTGGAGCAAGGTTCATGTTAATGCCAAGTGCATTTAATTCTTTACTAATGACGCTGCCTACATTTTCGGCTGTTACGGTTGAACGTGTTGCGCCAAGAGCCATATTACCAGGCATATAAGTGCCTGACTGCAATCGTCCAACGATTCCGCCTTCTTGGTCGATTGTTAACAGCAGTCCATATTTTTCAGCAGCATCTTGATATGCTGCAACTAATTTGGTTGTTTGTTCGGTTGTTACTACATTCTCAGCAAATAAAATGACTCCGCCAAGGTGATAGTCTTTTACCATTTGTTCAATTTCTGGCAGCATCTCTGTTACATTTTTTCCATTCCAGTTTCTAAAATCCGGCATTAGCATTTGTCCGATTTTCTCATTCAATGTCATGCCTTTGATTGCATTATCAATTATGTTGTATCGCTTTCCTTCTTGTTTAATAATTAGCTGATCTGATTTTTTATGATGCACGGCAATTTCATCGGTAGATTTACCGTCTGTTACGGTAATCCATGAACGCCCATTCTGACCGGTAAACGTAACAATTCCATCCTGATTAACCGTTGCTACATTTTTATTTTTTGAACGCCATGTAAGGTTATCTGATACTTCTTTAAAATGACCGTCATTGTATAGATGTAAGGCATTTAAATCGATTTGATTATTCGTGATTTTTATTTCTGCCTCAGGAATATTTTGCAAAATAACTAGATTGTCGATTTCTTTGCTATTCTGCGCCTCTACATTCGAAGCGTTATAAGGGCTGATAAGTAATGCTACTGTCGCAAATAACATGAATGAAGCTTTGATCCAGCGTTTCATAATTAACCTCCTATTATCTAGTAATTCCTTTTCTTCCATCCTTCACTCACTAGATTTAATGGTAATGACTGATTAGAATGGTCAGTGAGTTTAAGATTTGTTACATACCAACCTCGTCCGTTTGTTGTAGCATCTGTTTGATATCGGAAGCGGATATGAGTCGTTCCAGCTGGGAGAACTACTGATTCTGATTGAAAGTCGACACTGCTTCCCGTAAATTTACTGTGTACTTGTTTCCAGCTTTCACCTCCGGTTGAGACCTCCACCATTCCAAAGTCCCAGTCTTTTTCTATTCTGTACCATGTATCAAATGAAAGTGTTGCTTCATCTTCTATTGAAACTTCAGCTGTGAGTACCCGATTTAATCGATCACCATATCCAGAAAACCATGCGTCCTTATTTTTAGTTGGCATTTTTACTGGAATCGCATCCGCAACTTGTCTAGCAATTTGCCGGCGTGCTGGATTTGTTGACACCGTCTCGCGTGATGGATGGACTCGATTCGTTAATAATATTGCGATTGTATCGTTGTTTAGATTAATGACTAATGAAGTCCCCGTATATCCAGTATGCCCTAGTGTAGATGCTTCGGATAAGGCATCCATATACCAGCCTTGCGCGAGCTCCCACCCTAATCCATGGTCATTCCCTGGAAATTCAGGAATCTGATTCTCTACTAGAAGTTTAATTGTTTCCGGTTTTAATATTCTTTTGCCACCATACTTCCCATCATTAATGAACATGTGGGCAAGCTTGCCTAAATCATTGGCAGTGGAAAATACTCCTGCATGGCCAGCAACACCGTCCAAGGACCATGCGCTTTCATCATGGACTTCACCCCATACAATGCCTCTATTTGTCCAAGGTTGATATTCTGTTGCGGCAATTCGATGCTTTAAAGATGCAGGTGGATTATACATCGTGTCAGTCATTTTTAAAGGTTTGGTAATTTTTTTATACACATATTCATCGAGTCGTTGTCCAGAAAGTCGTTCAATAATGGCACCTAATGTAATCATATTTAAATCACTGTATGTGTAAGTGGATCCTGGAGTATTTGCTAGTGGGTATTGAAAAACGTATTGCAGGCGCTCTTCTCTATTGTCACCAATGGTGTATAGTGGAATCCATGCGGTAAATCCAGATGTGTGGGTCATAAGCTGTCTAATTGTGACATTTTCTTTTCCATTTTCGGCAAACTCTGGAATGTAGTTTGCAACGGGATCATCAAGTTCAAAAAGTCCATCCTCATAAAGAATCATTGCAGCTGTTGTAGTGAAGATTTTACTGATGGATGCCAGATCGAAAATCGTATCTTTCTTCATTGTAATCGGCTGGTCTACTTCTTTACCCGTGTCGTCTTCATATAAAAGAGCATGTCCATATGATTCATGTTGTACAATATGGCCGCGCCTTGCTACGAATGTAACAGCTCCAGGCATCATTCCATCATCAATCAAATTTTCCATCTCGGTATCAATCTGACGTAACGGTCCTTCAACCATACCCGCTCCTTTTGCGGAACCAGGATGTAAAACAGGTGAAGTTGGACCAGGCTGATCCCAAGAAAATCGTGGGTGTGGCATATTCTTCGTTTCCTTTCTTGCCTGTTTTTCAATTGTTGGCTCATGATTATAGCCTTGACCAGCATGTACAGTGGCAAGGGACATCAATACAGTTAGGGAAATAATTAACACACTTATTTTTCGCATTGTATTCCTCCCATGTAAAAGATATGATTTCATAGAGAAGCGGTTTACTAACTCTATTATGAAAACGCATACATTAAGTAGAATATACTAGGTATAATGCGTGCTGTCTATGGAGCAAAAGAATCATTTAATATAAGAAAATTCTAAAAAATATGTCTTTTGGGGTGGGTAATATGCATCTAAAACTAGTAGAATAATATTCGCTAACGGTTTAATTATTTTATCTGAACGTTTAAATAAGACTTAAGTCTTAATGAAAGTTACATTTAAAGGTCATGATATTTAGTTTATTCTTAGCATATACTTGAATTATCAAAGTTAGAAAAAGAAATTCATATAAAAATAGGATAGGCTCATTTCTGAAGATTGCTGCTTTACTAGAAAACAAGCTAATGAGGTTCTTAAACTCATGCTTGTTAAGGGTTAGTTGATATAAACCTTGAATTAGTGACAATAATGTCTTGGAATATAGACAGTCGTTGTAATTTACACAAGAGTCTTGAGTGTGTTGCAACAATCAACGCTGATAGTTAGTGGTTTTGTTATTCTGTTGTTTCTAGATTCTACTCAATCTTCAGCGGAAGAAATACACGAAGACACTCCAGCTCCCCTAAGGTGCGCTCCGTGTATTTCTGGAGCGACGGCCAAGGAAGCGAATATCATCCTAAGTTAGATCGCGGTCTATATAAACAGTTACAATCAATTCGAAATGAGCTATACAAAAAAATTAGGAAAGGTAGATGGTTAAAATGAAGAAGAATACTATTATTGTTTTAATAATAGCTGTTGTTTTTGTTGCAGTCATAATGAATTTTTTACCATTTGGTCCAAAGGGTAAATCAGAACAGGAAGAAACAATTAACGAAGTATTTACCAAGGTCGATGTAGAGACAGAAAATGTAGAAATAGAGATTTTACCAACAAATAGTAGCGTTGCTGAAATTAGACTGGAGGGAAATAAAAATAATAAATATAAGCTTGTCACTAAAGTAGAGGGAAACACCCTTCATATAGAAGTAGAGGATAGACTGTTCCGCTGGTTTTCATTTGGATTCTTTAATTCGTCTCCTGCAGCTCTCAAAGTATTCCTTCCAGAGAGAGGGT
This sequence comes from Oceanobacillus zhaokaii, assembly GCF_003352005.1. GTDB lineage: Bacteria > Bacillota > Bacilli > Bacillales > Amphibacillaceae > Oceanobacillus > Oceanobacillus zhaokaii. The sequence continues at coordinate 2,850,339 of NZ_CP024848.1, read as the reverse complement.
ACGATACGATTGAAGCTGTAACAGACAACGGAAAAATTAGCGCAAGTGAAATGGAAGCAAATGTAGTAAATATGGAAGCGGACAATGGTAAAATTTTACTTGATAATATAAAAAGTGCTTCATTCAATTTTGAAGTGGATAATGGTGAGGTTACATTAAACGATATCGAAGGAGAAATTAACGGTTCTTCAAATAATGGCCGCATATCTTTTATAACGGAAACATTGGATCGACCAATAACTTTAGAAACAGATAATGGTACCATTGATATTCAAACAGATGAGCGGCCAACAAATGCTACTTTTGATATTAATGTAGATAATGGAAAAGTCACTGTATTTGGGGAATCTAATTATGATACGATAATCGGTAATGGTGATAATCTAATCGAATTAACAGCGGATAATGGAAAGATAACGATAGAATAATCATTTTTTCATAGCTTAACCAGTCAATTGGCTGATTAAGCTTTTTTTATCTAGAGTAGAAGAGCACACAGATTCCAATTTTAATTCTCTGGACAAGAGGCACACTTTCAGTGGGTGCTTCCACATATGTTCTTGATAATACAAAAAGTACTGCTAAAGACCTAGAAATATTCTTTAATTGCTCTATAATAAAACAATAGAGCAATTACTAAGAGCAATTACTAAGGGGCGAATTCTATTATGGTATTTACATTTAAAAGGAAGAATCAAATAGAGAAAAATGAAAGTATTTTATTGCAAATGGCGAAGCAAGTAAATCCAATTGTACAGGTCGATCCTGATTCTGATTTAGACAAGCAATTAAAGATGTTAGATTTGACTGTAGAAGATTTCGCAATAGCACAGGCATTAAAAGGATATGTTGAAGAAGATATCGTTGACATTGTCGATGGGTTTTATCAAAATTTGGAATATAACGAGGATCTAATTGAGATAATTGAAACCTATAGTTCGTTTGAAAGATTAAAAAAAACGCTGAGAAAGCATGTTGCAGAAATATTTTCTGGTGAAATGAACCCAACTTTTATTGAAAGAAGAAAGATTATAGCTCACGTGCATGTTAAAATTGGCCTTACACAAAAGTGGTATATTGCTTCCTTTCAGAAAATCTTTGATGGACTGATTGATGTTGTCATCAAGAATTTTACCAATCAATCGGATTGTATCCTGGCAATAAAAGTTATTAATAAATTATTAAATTTGGAACAACAAGTGGTGTTAGAGGCTTATGATGATGAATTTAATCGCTTGAAGAACATTGAGACTGAACGAAAAGTTGGGCTTTTTCATTCTTTAGAACAAACATCGATCGGACTTGCTGCTTTATCGGAAGAAACAAATGCATCAATTGAAGAATTGACAGCACAAGTGAATGGCATGACGGCCAATTCAAAGGTTGGAACTGCTTTTGCAGAAGATGCAAGCGAGGCTGCAAAACAAGGGAAATCCCGTCTAGCCGATATGAATCAATCATTTGACAGGGTGCAAGAGAGTACAACGAAGGTAAACAGTGATATGAAGTCTTTAGAGGAAATGTCAACACAAATAAAAGATATTATAGAGATTGTGAAGTCTATTGCTGGGCAGACGAATCTATTGGCACTGAATGCATCGATTGAAGCAGCAAGAGCCGGAGAGCATGGGCTAGGCTTTGCAGTTGTTGCAGATGAAGTTAGAAAACTGGCTGAGCAAACAGCAAATTCCGTAACAAGTGTAACAACCTTAATTGAACAGACTAATGAGCAAATTTTCAATAGCTCTACATCTTTACAAGATGTACAAGCATATTTGTCGAAAGTGAATGAGCAAATGCATCTTACTGAAGAAGCATTCGTGAAAATTGACCAAACAATGAAGAAAACAAAACAAAGCAACCAAGATATTCAATCGGAATTAGAAGCATTTGATGGTGCAATTCTTGAGGTAGAGCAGTCAGCAGCAACCATCGCTGAAACTGCAGAAAAGTTGAATTCGATGATGGAAGAAGTATAGGGAAGGGGGCCTGTACCCCCCGAATTTAGTCGAATGAAATTGCTCGGGAATAAAATTCGATATATTGTTAAACTAGCATTATTATTATGAAGAGGAGGGATTCTATGGAAACTACGAATCAGATTCTACTAGCTATAAGAGAGCTAGGCGATAGTTTAAATCAGACCAATAAAGCCGTTGAAAATCTAAGCGTACAAATGCAAGAAATGAAAGTTGAATTGAGACAAGAGATGCAGGAAATGAAGAATGAATTAAGACAAGAAATGCAGGAAATAAAGGTCGAATTAAAGGAAGATATCAAAAAAATCGATACAAAGATTACGATTCTATCAAATTAATTGTTAGAGACGAAAGCTGATGTATTGCTCTTGAAAAAGAATGGCTAGAGTGTCCCATTTATTTAGGACCTGACCATCAAATCATTTGGATAATCTGAGAAATAATTTCGTATTACTATGTTTAACACCCCCCAGTTTAACTTCAAAATGCCACCCTAATCGTGTACAAACCGTGACTTAATTCGAGTAATCAAATAGAAAAGTGTACCGACCTCCCTAATAACAAACCGATATGCACAGATATTGCCCTTCCTAAATATGCAAACTAACAAATCTACCACATATGTGCATTTGATTTTACCTTTAAATTTTCGTGGAATAGTAATGCTGTTTCTACAATTCCTTCCAGTATCTGACCCCCTCATGTTTGCCGTAAATCCGCTTGCGATACATTAAGAAAAGCACGTCCATTTGATTGTTAAAAACAAGCGAGTTGTTATACCTCTGTTAGTAAATAATTATTTTTATCTAAGCATCCGATAAGAATCGTAGCAATGCAAAGAATCAGATGTTCGTGGTATAAAAATACCTATTTTTATATTGAAATATCATACTAATTACACTTGTGAATAGATGCACTAATTATTATGATGGTATGGATAGGAGGAATGTAGGTTGACCCAGAAGATGATCGACGATCTGTTGGAGGTAATTACCTTTTGGTTAGCTGATATAAAGGATATTCAAGCAAACAGTTATCATATTGATGCATTATTCACCGAGTTACAATCCCAAGCAGATGATATTCAAACAGGAATCACCGGGTTAGAGAGGGATGTTCAACAAATAGATGAGAGAATTGCCAGCATATTATCCTGTGTTCTTGAAAATAGCAAGAATAAGAATAAAAAAATAATACAAAAAGCGATTTAGTTAAAGTTTGCAGTAGCAGGCTTATTTTTTTTGCCTTCCCTCGCTGGGCAGCCTCGCCATAATGTAAGTAAAGTAATGAACCCCTATCATATATCCTCACACTCCAACAAAGATCGCTTTCCTCATTTTTCTTAAGTAAATACTTTTCAATCAGATAATTAAGTTACAATCGAATGTATTCGTATTCAATTAATTTAGCATAAATTGTTATTCAAAATCTCTTTATTATATGTGCAAATGAACCGATAGAATATATAGAACAACACTATGTTAATTTAAGTAGCTACATAAGTGAAATCCAGTGTAAACAAAGATTCTATCAATCTACGTTGCCACTTAACTTCAGGAGGAAAATGATGGATATATCAACATTGATTGGGTTATTTTTAGGCATTGTTGCTGTTGGAGTCGGAATGGTGCTAAAGGGTGTTAGTATCACGGCACTAATCAATCCAGCAGCATTATTAATTATTATTTTAGGAACAATTGCAGCCGTTGCTATTGCATTTCCTACGAGTATATTGAAAAAAGTACCTAGCTATTTCAAAATTTTATTTACAACACAAAAATTAACAGAACCGAAAGCGTTAATTCTTATGTTCACCGACTGGGCGGAACAAACGCGCAGAGAAGGTATCTTATCCTTAGAAATGCAATTGAATGAAGTAGAAGATCCATTTCTTCAAACTGGATTACAGTTAGCAATCGATGGACAAACACCTGAATTCATTCGAGAAGTAATGCTTGAGAAAATTGATGCTATGGAAGAAAGGCATGAGGTAGGGGCATCTGTTTTTACACAGGCAGGGACCTATGCGCCAACACTAGGAGTACTTGGTGCTGTAATTGGCCTGATTGCGGCATTAGGCGATATGTCAGATATGAATGCATTAGGAACGGCTATTTCTGCAGCGTTTGTTGCTACATTACTAGGAATTTTTACTGGGTATGTTCTCTGGCACCCATTTGCCAATAAACTTCGCGAAAAGTCAAAGCGCGAGGTTTTGCAAATGGAAATTATGGTAGAAGGAATTCTATCAATTACTACCGGTGATTCGGCAATGATGGTGCGTGAGAAACTCGGATCATTATTGTCAACTAAAGAACAGGCGGAAATGAAACAGAGGGATAGCGATGCGTAGGAATAAAAAGAAAAAAGGAAGCCATGTTGATGAATCATGGTTACTTCCATATTCTGATTTACTTACATTGCTCGTTGCCTTATTCATTGTCCTATTTGCGATGAGTGATGTGGACGCAACTAAATATAGAGAGCTTGCGGGGATATTTCGTAATGAATTCTCCGCTGGCGGTGGAAATGGGATTCTTGAGCAAAATATCGATCCAATCTCACCAATTCCTCCTGAACAACAAGAAGAGGAGGAAAAAGAAGATGAGAAGGAATCAGAAATAGAAGAAATGCTGGAGTCAAAAACAGAAGAAGAACGAAAGAGTGAAGTAGAGCTTCAACAATTGAAGGGACTCCAAGAAGAAGTGAATCGTTATATAACGACGAATAGTCTGACCGATAATTTAAGTACGAAATTAACTGATGAAGGTCTCCTTGTCACAATTGTCAATGAAGTGTTCTTTGATCCGGGAAGTGCAGAAGTCAAGGATTATGGAGCAGTGATAGCCAGAGAAATATCTAAAGTACTTGTAACGAAGCCACCTCATCAGATTGTAATTAGTGGACACGCGGATGATGTACCGATGAATAATGCAGAATTTGGCTCGAACTGGGAATTAAGTGTTGCCCGGTCTCTTAACTTCATGCGTTTAGTACTGGAAAATGAGAACCTAGATCCAACACTTTTCAGTGCAAAAGGATTTGGGGAATATAAGCCAATTGTGCCAAATACGAGTGCAGAAAATCGCGCGAAGAATCGCCGAGTTGAAGTACTCATCCTGCCAAATTATGAAATAAATACGGGAGAATAATCGATCCCTAATATGAGGAAGTAATATAAATTACAACATAGAAAACAAAGCAAAATGAAGGAGTCAAGGCTAGATGAAAAAGCGGTTTAAAGTAAAAAATATTAGAACAAGAATGACATTAGGATTTTCAGTAATTATTGGGTTATTTATCTTATTTTCCATTTATAATTTTTTCTCCATATATAAAACGAATGAAGCAATGAGAGATATTATGGACCATCAGCTACAGTTATTAATCCTTGATGAGGAGATAACAACAAATATGGCACAAAGAGAAGGATATCTACGTGCCTACTTATTATATGGTGATACTGGAATGAAAAATAAGTTTACTGATTCACTCGAAGAAACAATTGCATTAGAAAATAAACTTCTTGAAATAAATAAAGAAGAAGCAAAAGAAATTATTGATAAAAAAATTGCATGGGGAACGCTTACAGATCAAGTGTTCGAAGCATATGATAGTGGAAACGAGCAAGAAGCACATCAAATTATGAGCACAGAGGTATTGCCGCTTTCAGAAGAAATTATGGAAGAATTTCAAGAAGCTTCAGATAAACGAGAAGAAATTATTCAAGCAGAAGGTCAGAAAATCATTGATAATGGAAATACAACGTTCTATATTAGTTTAATTGTTGTCGGACTTATTTTAATATTTGGCATTGCAAGTGCAGTACTTACTTCACGCAGTATTACGAAGCCAATCAAATCACTAATGAACCGGATGAACTTAGTTGCAAAAGGAGATTTAAGCGGAGACCTACTGAAGATTGAATCAGCAGATGAAGTCGCACAGCTTACGACTGCAACAAATGAGATGGTATTGCAAAACCGAAATTTATTAACGAAAATTAGTAACGTATCAGAAACTGTTTCAAGTGAAGGTGAAGAATTAACAAGCGCTGCTCATGAAGTCAAAATGGGCTCAGACCAAATCGCAATTACGATGCAGGAGTTGGCAACAGGTTCAGAAACACAGGCAAATAGTGCAAGTGACCTTGCAGCTATTATGGTAAACTTTACTGAGAAAGTTGCTGAAGCGAATGAAAAAGGACAGACGATTCAAGAGTATTCCAATAAAGTGCTTGAAATGACAAATGAAGGCAGAAACTTAATGGAAGGCTCACAAAGACAAATGGGAAGTATCGATTTCCTTGTGAAAGATGCTGTGCAAAATGTCCAAGGATTAGATGAGCAGTCCCAAGAAATTTCGAAATTAGTTTCTGTCATTCAGGAAATTGCTGATCAAACAAATCTATTAGCATTAAATGCGGCAATTGAAGCAGCGAGAGCCGGCGAGCATGGTAAAGGTTTTGCGGTTGTAGCAGATGAAGTGCGTAAATTGGCTGAACAAGTTTCGGTTTCTGTAACAGATATTACTGGTATTGTCACAGCAATCCAAAACGAAGCAAGTAAAATCGCTGAATCATTACGTGGTGGATATGAAGAAGTTGAGCAAGGAACGAAGCAAATACAAACAACAGGAACAACGTTAAATGAAATCGGCGAGTCAGTAACAAAAATGGTACAAGATATTACTGCCGTATCGGGTAATTTAACAGAAATAGTAGAGAATACCCAGGAAATGAATAGCGCTATTGAAGAAATTGCTTCTGTTTCTGAGGAAGCTGCTGCTGGAGTTGAAGAAATTGCGGCATCCACAGAACAAACAAGTAGTTCAATGGATGAAGTTGCAGCAACATCCGTACAACTTGCAAAGGCAGCAGAAGAATTGGATGGATTGGTAAAACAATTTAAGTTATAGTCATTTAACGTATGATTGAAGATTTAGAAGGATTAAGTTTGTGGCAAAATGCCACAAACTTAATCTGCCTTTAACACTATTTTTATGTTAAATCGTCTATTTTTAAAAAACTAACATTGAAGGAGATTTCGCAAATGACGATATCAGTAAAAGAACGTAATCGAAATGTAACGAGTTTATTAAACGGAATGCAGCATTCTTTACAATCTATTATTCCATTAAATCATCAGCTATCTAAACCAAGCTTACTGGAACATACCCTGCAGCTTACATTAGGTGTGCTTATTGGTATAACAGGAGATATAAGAGGTAAATTGATTTTCTCTGGAAATCAAGCTGTATTTGGTTCCATTGCCGAATCAATGTATGGCATGGCAATTGACGGTGAAATGTTAACGTCATTTAGTGGTGAGCTTGGAAATATGATTGCAGGAAATTTAGCTACAAATATCGTACAATATGATCTTAGAGTTGATATTACTGCTCCAACGATAATAGAAGGTAATACAATCCTTTCTGGCTATGATAAAGCGATACAACTATCTGCACATTTTGGACACTCAGAGGATTTAGAGATCTATTTGATTATAGATTAAAGTGAGTAGAATCTTCGAATAATAGCAAATTTGCAAATAGCATTTAAAATTAATATTCTGTATTTTAACAAAATCCTTTATTTGAAGGGGTTTTTACCGATAATAGAAATAGGTAATTATTACTAGTGACATAAACAATTGAGAAATGTTTGGTCTTATTAGTTTGAATGGGAAAAAATTTATTTGTTAGAATAGTAGAATACATAGATAGATAAAGCTGAGCGGATTAACCATAGGAGAAAGGAAGTACTGCATGGAAACGGATCAATATTTAGAAGTGTTTTTAGACGAAAGTCGTGAACATTTACAAGCTGTAAATGATAATATTTTAAAATTAGAAAAGAAACCAGATGACCTTGATATTGTGAACGAAATCTTTCGCTCTGCACATACCCTTAAAGGGATGTCGGCAACAATGGGGTATGAGGATATTGCTTCATTGACACATAAAATGGAGAATGTCTTGGATCAAATCCGGAACAATAAATTGACAGTTACGACAGAAGTAATTGATATTATATTTCTAGCAATTGAGTATTTGGAGGATATGGTAGATTCAATTAGTGCAGGAAAAGATGGAAAGAGGGATGTTTCCGAGCTTGTATATCGATTAGAATTAGTTGAAAAGGGAGAAACCGCTAGTGATTCAGATACAAGATCCGAAGTTGCGAGCACAATCGAGCCTAAGGAAACATTGCAATTGGAGCTAGATGAGTTTCAAATGACGATTATCGAACAAGCTAAAGAGCAAAATGTGTTTGGTTATCAGCTAACTGTAAGTTTATCGGAAGATAGTATTTTAAAAGGAGCTCGCGCCTTCATGGTATTTGAGGCATTAGAGAAGATTGGTGAGGTCATCAAGACTTCCCCTGCTGTAGAAGAAATCGAAGAAGGGGATTTTGACAAAGAATTCACACTTATTTTCTTATCAAAACAAACAGCAGATGCCATTAAGGCACCACTTTATAAAATTTCCGAGGTTGAGCATGTAGCCATAAGCACGCTGATTTTTGAGCTGAAAGAACAAGTACAAGAAGTTGCAGAAACAACGCAGGAATCGAGCGTGGAAGTGGAAAATACCCCTGCAGAGAGTAAAAATAATCATGCATCCAAAACTATTCGCGTAAATCTGGAGAGGATTGATGACCTCTTAAACTTGTTTGAAGAAGTAGTTATTGATCGCAGCAGATTAGAAGTGATATCTGAAGGAATCGATAACCCAGATTTACTAGAAACTGTGGAACATATGGGGCGTGTATCATCTGATATGCAAAGTCTGATTCTGGCAATGCGTATGGTACAAATCGAGCAAGTATTCAATCGCTTCCCCCGAATGATCAGAGGATTAGCAAGAGATTTGAATAAAAAAATAAACTTAGAGATTATTGGTGCCGAAACGGAGCTTGATCGAACAGTAATTGATGAGATTGGTGACCCATTAGTACATTTAATTCGAAATTCAGTTGATCATGGTATTGAGATGCCAGAAGTAAGAAAGCAAGCAGGGAAGCCTGAAGAAGGAAAAATCATTTTAAGGGCATTCCATAGCGGAAATCACGTCTTTATTGAAATTGAAGATGATGGTGCAGGAATTAATCGTAATAAAGTAGAAGCAAAGGCTATTGAAAAGGGAATCATCACTGCTGAGCATGCAGAGACATTATCCGATGACGAGGTTGCACAGCTTATTTTATCTTCTGGATTTAGTACGGCTGATCATATTTCTAATATATCTGGTCGCGGTGTTGGGCTTGATGTTGTAAAAAGTAAAATTGAATCACTTAGTGGCCGAATCAGCATTGAGACAGAAGAAGGAAAAGGCAGTATCTTTTCGATTCAATTACCACTTACTCTTTCTATTATTTCAACTTTACTTGTGAGGGTACAACAAGAAACTTATGCGATCCCGCTTTCATCAATTATTGAGACTGTTTTACTGGAAGAATCAGAGATTATGACGGCTCATGGTCAGAAGGTGATGGATTTCAGGGGGCATGTTATTCCACTTGTGGCGCTGGCGGAAGTTTTCCAGGTTCCAACAATGGAAAAGGAAAAATCAAAACATGAAGCAATCGTTATTGTCAAAAAAGGCGATAAATTAACGGGGCTAATTGTTGATAGCTTCCTCGGTCAAAAAGAAGTCGTATTGAAATCACTAGGTTATTATTTAGGTGATGTCTTTGCAATATCGGGTGCAACTATTTTAGGTGATGGTGAGGTTGCATTAATTATTGATCCGAATGCATTGATTAAATAATAGAACGGAGGCTTCTGAGATGGCAGAAGTAAACAAATATATTTTATTTAAACTAAAAAATCAGACGTTTGGCGTGGAGGTATCGCAAGTAATTTCCATTGAAAGATTGCAGGAAATTACAGGTGTACCACGGACTTCTGAATTTATTAAAGGTGTTACCTATATTCGCGAACAAACAACACCCATCATTGATTTAAGAGAAAGACTATTGATGGACGAAGCAAAACCAACCGATGATACTCGTATTTTAGTAGTGAGTATTAATTCAATGCAGCTTGGATTAATTGTTGATGCAGCAACTGAAGTGAAGGATATCGATCAATCAGTAATTGATCCTGCACCAGAAATCATTGGCGGAGTGAAAGAAACCTTTATTAGAGGAGTAGCTAGATTAGAAAATGGCTTATTGATTCTATTAGAATTAGAGAGCATCATCGATCCTTATGAAACGAATGAATTACTAGAAGTAGTTTCTGAATAAAAGATTCCTGCCAGTAACTTAATGGGATATGGAGAGAAAATCACATGTTTACGGATATGTGGTTTTTTCTATTGGGCTGCTAATATAAAGTGGAACTAAGTGCGATGTTGATTTCCTCTTGAATAGCTCCTTTTATAGTTTGTATTCTTGTAAGAAAAAAGCTTTGAAAGGATTAATTCTTTTAGATAATATTGCTCCACTTTAAAAGATTATTCTGCCTTTCTCTCCAATAATCAGCTATGTGTGAGGAAATTGCTATCTCATTTTATAGAAAGATAGATTTTTTCTCACACTACTCCAGCGGAGAAAATACACGAAGACTCCTGAGAGAGGAAGGCTCACCAGCCCCCCACGGAAAGCGTAGTGTATTTTCGGAGCGACTAGCCCGTGAGCAATTTCTATCTCCAGTTAGTTCGCACTTTATATCAATAGCAGAAAACTTTACGAGACGAGCTTTCTCGTAAACAACATAATCGCGTTTGTTCAATCGCTTTAATATATAATGTTCAGGGAAATAATATTGGATGTAACATTATTGATTCCCGGTCCAAATTCATTTAGAATAGCTAAGTATGACGTTAAGAGACCGTGTCTTTTCTAATCGGAATAATTAGTAGAACTTAAGGTAAAAGAGAGTTGATGTAAATGCCAAAGCAGATTTGGCTATTAGTAATAGCAACGACGATAAATGTAACTGGTGGCTCTTTTCTATGGCCATTAAATACAATCTATATGCATAATGAGCTTGGTAAAAGTTTGGCTTTTGCTGGGTTCATTTTAATGTTTAATACGGCAGCAAACATTGCTGGAAATTTACTCGGTGGCGCATTATTTGATCGGTATAGTGCGTATAAAACTGTACTTTATGGAACCTTATTAGCAACGCTCGCAACGATTGGTATTTCACTTTTTCATAGTGTTGTTCCATACACTATATTTCTAATTTTAATAGGATTTGGAAACGGGATTACTTGGCCGGTGATTATGGCTATGGCTGGTTCAGTTTGGCCAGAAGGTGGTCGCCGGGCCTTTAATGCAATATATGTTGCGCAAAATTTAGGGGTTGCTCTTGGTGCGACATTAGGAGGATATGTAGCTAGTATCTCCTTCGATTATATTTTCTGGGCAAATGCAATATTGTTTATCGTCTTCTTCTTTATTGTATTATTTACATTTAAAGAAATGGATCAATCACAAAATCCACAAATGCATACATCGGTTATTGAACAAAGCAGGAAAATTAAAGATAAGAGTGCATTTTATTCCTTGTTAATATTATGCAGCGGTTTTCTAATTACTTGGATAGCTTACAGCCAGTGGCAGTCCACGATTGCTTCCCATACACAGGACATTGGCATCCCACTCGAACAATATAGCTCCCTTTGGGCAATAAATGGTTTCCTTATCGTTTTTTCTCAACCTTTGGTAAAATGGGTAACAGAGAAGATAACTTCTCCAAGGGTTCACATTTATATCGGGCTAGTAATCATGATAGGCTCCTATTTAATCGCTATGTTTGCTGCTGATTTCACGATGTTTGCAATTGCGATGATAATATTAACAATGGGGGAAGTACTGATGTGGCCAGCATTTCCAACACTGGCAAATGATCTGGCACCAAAGGGAAGAAAAGGATTCTACCAGGGCCTTGTGAACAGTATTGGTGCAGCAGGGAGGATGATTGGTCCTGTCGTCGGTGGATTTATTGTCGATCTTTATAATATTGAACTCTTATTTTATATTTTAATCGTAATTTTATTTATTCCATTTATGACGACGAAGCTTTATGATCGAACATCAAGCGTTGCAGATAAGAAAGCATAAAACTTTTTTGACTTGCATAACTGCATCGAAGGATGTCGCCTAAAGGATTGGCTAAATCTTAGTTTTCTAAAAAATAATCAAGATAAGGGGTTTTATCATGGCAGATATCAAATTGATTGCATTGGATATGGATGGAACATTATTAAACACGAATCATGAGGTGTCAACTCGAACGGAAGAGGCGATTAGAAATGCTCTCGCAAAAGATATACATGTAGTCTTAAGTACGGGACGTGGGTTTAGAGCTTGCTATCCATATGCAGAACAATTGAAATTAACATCCTATCTCATTACTGCAAATGGTGGGGAAATTTGGACGGTAAATAAAGAATTGCTAGATCAACATTTACATGATACAGCAACGATTGAAAAGCTCTATCATTTAGGCTTAGAAGTAGGTGTAAACATGTGGGTGATCTCTACTGAAGGGGTATTCCGCAACGAAGCTCCAGAGAATTTCTACGATTACAAGTGGCTTAAGTTCGGATGTGAGTCAACTGATCAAGAAAAGCTTGATAAAATGATTAAAGAAATTTCGCATTATGAAGGGTTAGAACTAACAAATTCATTGCCAACAAACGTAGAAGTAAACCCACCTGGAGTAAGTAAAGCGATGGCATTGCATTTTCTATGTGAAAAGATTGGCATTAAGATGGATAATGTCATGGCAGTTGGGGATAGCTTGAACGATATTAAAATGATTCAAGAGGCAGGAATAGGCGTCGCAATGGGCAATGCACAGGAAGCTATTAAAAAGGTAGCAAACTTTGTCACGGATTCAAATAACGATGATGGTGTTGCTAAAGCAATAGAGAAATTTGTACTATAATTTAGAGCTCCACCTACGTTAGGTGGAGCTGTTGTTTTCTATACTAACATAGTGGACCAATAATATATAACTGAGCACTCAACCAAAACGGTGAGTGCTCATTACAATTTTTACCCAACCCTAACTAACTCCCATCTCATCAAATTCCGGCTATCCAAAACATCAATACGGACACAATGACTGAAGTTATGAGCATTGCGAGTAATGGGCGTAATGCCTTTTCCTTTACATCCTTCAAGCTAACATTTAATCCGAGTCCAACCATCGCTGATGTTAAGATAAACGTTGTAATAAGGCTTATTCCGTCCATTAGATTTTGTGACATAGGGATATGTCTACCTAACACATAGCTTCCAAATAAACTCATGCCAATGAATCCTATCAGAAACCACGGAAATGTGACTTGTGAACGATTTCCATTATCCACGTTTTTTCTATTCTTCACCCATAATATTAATATAAAACAAAGTGGTACAAGCAGGAACACTCTACCAAGCTTTGCTAATAAAGCAATGGCTAAAGCTTCCTCACCGGCTGGTTCGGCAGCTAAAGCAACATGTGCTAATTCATGAAGGCTAAGCCCTGACCATATGCCGTATTGATCGTTAGATATAGGCAGGAATGGCAATATTAATGCGTAAATAATCGAGAAAATTGTTCCGACTAACGCTATGATACCCACGCTTATTGCAGTGTCCTCGTCTTTAGACTTAATAATTGGTGCTGTTGCCGCAATCGCCGCTGCACCACAAACCCCTGTGCCAATCCCCAATAATAAAGAAATGTTTGTATTCGCTTTAAATAGCTTTGCAAAGATTAATGTTAGAGAAATAGCGAGGACAATTATTACCAATCCTTTTACTAATAAATCGACACCTTCCTGTAAGATGACGTCTATATTTAACTTTAATCCATATAAAATGATTGCAAAGCGCAATAAATATTTTGATGAAAATGTAATACCTTTTCGGAATAACTCTGGATAGCCAAAAATCTGACGAAAAATGATAGCGAGAAGTATCGCACTTGCTAGTGGACCTAGTCTGTCAAAGCCGGGAACAAAGGATAAAGAATAACCAGCAATTGCAAAAAGAAATGTAAAACACATACCGGCAAAGAGTCCTTTTTGGTGGATATATTTTGTTTTATTCATAGATGTTTTCCTTTCTAATCAATACAGTTGAAGTAATACCTAATTATAAGTTCTGTTTTATGATAAGAAAAATAAATATTTATTATCGTTATGATAAGATATCTTTATAATACACAGAATTAAGGAGTATGCTTTATGGAACATCATTTAAAGGTTTTTCTAGAAGTGGTTGAAAAGAAAAGCTTTTCAAGGGCCGCAGAAGTTTTATACATGTCACAGCCGGCTGTGAGTCAATATATTGCTGCTTTAGAAAAGGAATTTGGTGTTCGGTTATTGGAGCGAAGCAATAAGTTCGTACAAGTAAATCGAGCAGGTAAAATTGTCTATCAATACGCTAAAGATATATTAAGAAATTATGATCAAATGAAACTGCTTGTCTCCGATATAAAAAATAGTCCCAGCGGGCAATTGAAAATTGGTGCAAGCTACACGATTGGCGAGTATCTTTTACCCAAAATACTGGCGAAATTGCAAATAGAATTTCCTAAGATTATCCCAGCCGTATCGATCGGTAATACGGAAGAAATCGGCAAAAAGTTAATTCACCATGAGATTGACATTGGATTAATTGAAGGACATTTCACGCATCCACAGATTTTGTCTGAGAAGTTTTCAATAGATAAAATGTATATCATTAAAGGTGGTCGGCAATCCTTAGAGAGAGAGGTAATCCTTTCTAGGGAAGAATTAGAGAACGAAACGTGGATTATTCGTGAGCAAGGGTCTGGAACAAGAGAGGTGCTAGAGGTTTTTTTCAGAAAAAATCATATTCATCCCAAACGTGTCATAATATTAGGTAGTACGCAAACAATAAAAGAAGGGGTTGAATCTGGGCTGGGTATAAGCATGCTCTCCGAACTAACGTTAGACAAAGAATTACAACTACATACCATTCATAAACTTGAGGTTGAGGGAACACCAATTCAACGTGATTTTTTCATTATTAAAAATCACCAAGAGTTCCATCCGAAAGCATTACAAACATTTGAAACATTAGTAAAAAGTAACCGATTGGAATAGTAAAAAGTCTTCGAATTTTTGATGCCCTTACATTGTAAGCAAAAGAAGAGTATAATAGAAGTAGAAGTAAGAAAGGGGATGCTTTCATGTCATTTTCTCGCGGGCCAAAAGAGCCAGTTCCAGAAATCGAAACAAATGTGTGGTCATGTACAAGTGATGAGTGTCAAGGCTGGATGAGAGAATCATACAGTTTTGAAGAAGAACCATCATGCCCACTATGTCAATCATCAATGGAACATGAAGTACGCGTACTGCCAGAAATGAGATAGATTTAGGATCTCCAAGTACAGATTAAAGCTATATATTTTTATATTATTCTTTCCGATGGTGCCTCTAGGCGCCATATTTTTTTGGCAAAATAAAGTACAGGTAGGATGATTATTTTAATGATTTAACTTAATATTGCAGAACTAAATTGTCAAGTAGAGCATGGATATTAGTTTGCTTTCAAAATAAACTGCGAACTAACTTAGGATGGTATTTGCTTCCTTGGCCATCGCTACACGGAGCGCACCTTAGGGGAGCTGGTGAGCCTTCTTGTGCTGTCGCACTTCGAAGTCTCACCTAGGCTCTTCTTCCCGCAGGAGTCTTCGTGTATTTCTTCCGCTGAAGATAGAGGAGAATCTAGAAAATAAAAGAATGACAAACCCACTAACATTCGAAGACACAAATGTCACTTCTTTACAGTTTAAATCAACTTCATTTTATCATTTATCAAACGGCGAACGAAAAAAACCTTTTCACTTATTAATCACTATATATCGGGCAAATACATAATATATAAATAGCCCAATAAAAGGATGTGTCTTAATGCCTGAAAAACAATATTATTACGTCACAGGAAATACTGCAGAAGGTTTAAAAAATTATTTGCCATCAAACCTTGAACATCTTAGACAAATTTTTATTTTAAAACATCAGTCAAATTCTTTAAAAACGGCAGTATTAAAAAAACTAATTAGTACCCATGAAGCCAATTCAAAATTAGAAATATTAAAAAGTCCTTTAGGAGCAAGATACCTAGATGGAGTAATTATTAGAGAAAAATCGATTGCATTTATTATTGATGATATTGCAATTCCAGAATTAAAAAATACAGTTGAAATAGATATAAATGTATCCATTCCAAATAATACATCCATAGATCAAGCAAAAGAAAAATTCCATACATTCACGCAAGCTGCGCATGACAATTTCAAAACAGGTCTAAAAATCCATGATGACCTAGAAGCAATTTACATTAAAGAAATGAATTTCAAACGTGCAGACCAATTAGCGCAAGAGCTCATCGAAAACATTTTACAAAATAGCTCAACCAACAATCGGCAAGCAAATGTCTATCGTCGTATGTTTGGCACGAATACTGCAGATGGGGTTGTCAATGAGGTTCCACATTTAACGAGTGATATAAAGAATGTTTACTATATCAAAGGGAGAGCGGGAACAGGAAAATCGACCTTTATGAAAAAAATCGCGAACGCCTGCCTGGAAAAAGGATTTGATGTTGAGTTATATCATTGTAGTTTTGATCCAAACAGTTTAGATATGGTGCTAGTTCGTGACTTGAATTTCTGTATATTTGATAGTACGGATCCACATGAATTTTTCCCAAATAGGAAGGGTGAAATCATCCTCGACTTATATGAAGAAACAGTGACACCAGGAACAGATGAAAAATATGCGACACAAATTAACGAGATAAACGAACATTATAAATCTTTTATGAGAAAAGGCATTAATAATCTAACAGAAGCGGGAGAATATTTAGAGAAAATTGAACATCAATATTCTTTTACAAATAGAGATATTAACCAAATAATGGTAATTATTAACGAAGAGATACTATAGTAATCAAAGGGTAGATCCTAATTATTGGATCTGTCTTTTTATATTAATAAAATTTCCCTCTTGTAATTTTTATTAATATCATGTAAAATGAATTAACTGAAAATTAAAATAGATAATTTTCATAAAAAGGGTGGTGGATTGGATGGTAACCGTAAAAATGCTTAAACCATATTACATTAAAGCAGATGAAAATTATGTTCGCATTATGCTTGCGTATCAGTATTTTTCAATTGTCATGGAAGAAAAGGTTTATCAATTTATACCCGTCGAAGCGAATGAAATTAAGATCAATCGTAAAACGAAGAAGGTAGAAAACATTGATGCAAGGTTTGCTTTCCAAAATGAGAAAGATGTTGTCTATGTCACCATGGCCAAGTTAATGACACTCCCTGATTTCCAAAAACAGCTTGATTCCATTGCCGAATCTTATTATTTCAAACAAGAAGTTAACATCGATAAGGTTAAACAGGAAAATGAAACCGCTTTAATTATTGCTGAACTTGAAAAATTAAACGTAAGGCGAATGATTGACCGTGCATTGGATGAGCGGGATGAAGTGATATTTAATGAATTGGTAAAATTATTATAAAAATTGTTCTATATTCTTAATTGAACAGAAAGGCTTTTGTGTTTCATGCAGAAAAAAAGTGTCTTTATCCAGATTATAAATCGTAAATGGAGGGAGCAGATCGTTGGATGCTTTCTCCATTTTTAATTATAAAGTATTTTTCTAGTAAAGTTATAAAAATTTAGATATTATATATATAATGAATATTGCAAAGGGGGATTATAAGGGTAGAAGTGTTAGCATATTAGTTTTTAATGTGAATTGGTTCACAAGTATTTAGTTGTTTTTTTAAAAGGGGGAGGTTAGGAACATGAAAAATAAAGGAATGGGCTCGTTAAATATTTCTACTATTGTTATTGCGTTAATTCCAATTGCAGTTGCGATTAATTATCTCGGAAAGGTTGTTATCGAGATATTAAAGCTGCCATTATGGCTTGATTCAATTGGTACAGTGATTTCTAGTATGCTTGCTGGACCATTGATTGGTGCATTTACTGGACTCATAAATAATATCATCTATGGATTTACGCTAAGCCCAATTTCGTTTGTCTATGCAATTACAAGTGTTGTTATCGGCTTAGGGGTAGGGATTATGGCTCATAAAGGGTGGATTGCTTCCATCAGTAAAGCAATTATAATTGGTTTGGTTGTCGGATTACTCGCTGCTATTGTGTCAACACCATTAAATATAATGTTCTGGGAAGGGACAACTGGCAATGTTTGGGGAGATGCCTTTTACCTTTATTTAGAAAGTATTGGAATGCCACAATGGGTTGCCTCATTTGGTGACAGTGTTGTTGTCGATGTTCCGGATAAAGTAATTACCGTACTTATTGGTTATTTGATTTACAGAAGCCTGCCAAAAAACTTAATTCGTTTATTTAATAATAATAATGAAATAGAGAAATTATAAATTCAGCCGAAATTCCGTGGGAAACTCCTGCTTCTCACGGAATTTGTCAGCGAATTCGTTTGAAAGGAGGTAATCTTTTTGGAACCGATTCATTTATATGCGCATAAGAAATCATACATCGATCAAATTGATCCAATATCGAAGTTGTTATTTGCTTTTGTGTCTATTTTTATTACATATTTATTTTCGTCTATTCCGATTACATGCTTCGTTTTATTAATAAGCATCTTATTGTTAATGGTTGGCCGGGTGTTAAGAAAAATCGTCCCATTATTAGCAATTAGTTTTACGCTTTTGTTATCAATCATTGTCGTCCAAGGGTTAACCCATCCAACGAATGAAACGCCGTTGCTAACGATTGGATCGATTATTTTTTATCAAGAGGGACTTACTTTAGCATTCTTAATTACATTACGTGTGTTTAATATGCTTGCTGCATTTGGTGTGCTTATTTTGACAACTAAACCTGACGATTTAATGGAATCCTTAATGAAGCAAGGAATGTCGCCTAAGATCAGCTACGTATTTCTTTCTGTATTTCAGCTTATTCCACAAATGCGTGCAACCTTAGGAAAGATCACTGATGCACAGCGTTCACGCGGGATGGAAACGGAAGGAAGCCTAATGATAAGAATAAAAGCATTCTTTCCATTAATTGGTCCTGTTGTGCTAAGTTCGTTAAACATGACGAAGGAAAGAGCGATTGCCCTTGAAGTAAGAGGGTTTAGTTCAAAAGGGAAGAAGACTTTTATAAATGAAGAAAAATCGTATTTCTATCCAAAATTTATCAGATGTGGACTTTTAGCTTTATTGATTGCCGTAATTGTTTGGAGGATTGTTGGATGAGCAAAATTCGTGTAGAAGGTCTGAAATATCGTTATCCAGATATGGATAGATTGGTACTGGATAATCTAAGCTTTGAAGTGGAAAAAGGAGCGTTTATTGGAATTGTCGGTGAGAATACTGCTGGAAAATCAACCCTTTGTTATGCATTAACAGGGCTTGTTCCTCATTTCTTTAAGGGGGCATATGGCGGTACTGTCTTAATTGATAATTTAGATGTTAAACAGAGTGAAATTAGTGATGTGACTAGAAAAACGGGACTCGTATTTGATCAGCCATTCTCACAAATGACAGGTTCGAAAACGACAGTATATGAAGAAATCGCCTTTGGATTAGAGAATTCTGGAGTAGAACGTGAAGAAATGCGTATTCGAATAGATAAAAGTTTACGATTGATGGATATTGAGCATTTGCAAAATAAAAATCCCTATGATTTGTCTGGTGGACAAATGCAACGAGTCGCAATCGCTAGTGTACTCGCAATGAAACCAGATGTAATCGTCTTCGATGAACCAACATCACAGCTAGATCCACAGGGGTCTGACGAAGTTTTTCAGGTTATAGCAAAACTCGCAGAATCCGGAATTACTATCATAATGGCGGAACATAAATTGGAGAAACTCGCAGAATATGCCTCAAAGATTTTATTGTTACATAAAGGGAAACAGATAGCTTATGGTTCCCCTGAGGAAGTATTTTCCCGGGATGATATTCTAGAGTATGGTATTGCTCCACCGGTTTATGCCAGAATTGCTAAAGCCTTAAAGTTGAAAAATAAGGCAGAGTTTTATCCAATAACATTGAATGACCTAAAGCAACTCTGGAATGTAGGTGATTAATGATGGCAGAAATTAATGTGCGTGGACTCCATTTTGGTTATCATCCAGACCAGGAAATATTAAAGGGGATTAATCTCCATTTTAAGGAGAAATCCACAGCGATAATTGGCCAAAATGGAGCTGGAAAGACAACTTTAGTAAAGTTATTTAAAGGATTATTAAAACCGGTAAAAGGTGATGTTTTAATAAATGCTACCAATACGAAGGAGATAACAGCAGCGAAACTAGCAAATCAAATTGGTCTAGTATTTCAAAATCCAAACGATCAGATATTTAAAAGCAATGTAATTGATGAAGTTAAATATGGTCCATTAATGATTGGCTTTACTGAGAAAGAGGCAAGTATTCAGGCAGATTTAGCACTAGAAGCGGTAGGTTTAAAAGGATTGGAACAAGTGAATCCCTATGATTTAAGTTTATACGAGCGAAAGATGATTAGTATTGCATCAATCCTTGCGATGGATATGCCAATTGTTATTTTTGATGAACCGACAATGGGTCAAGATTATCAAGGGAAAGAGAGAATAAAAGCGATAATCAATCGATTACGCCAAGAAGGAAAGTTAGTTCTATCGATTATCCATGACATGGACTTTGCTGCTGAGGTATTCGAACGGATTATTGTAATGAAAGAAGGGCAGATTCTATTGGATGGTGAGTCGAGAGAAGTATTTGCTGAAGTGGAATTATTAAAAGAAGCTTATTTAGAACAGCCACATGTGACACGAATTGGCAGAGAACTTGGAGCAGAACAGGTATTTTTAAATGAAAGGGAATTAATCGATTGGTTAAAAATACAACATGCTACACTTCAGTAAGTTAGCAAACGCATTAGCAATAGAAGAAGCGTAATCTCTTTGGGTAAAAGAGGCTGGCACATAACTAAAATAACGCTCAACTTTATGAGTGAATCAAAGAAAAATCCGAACTAATTCAAATTCTTACTGAAGAATTTTGAATCATAGTTCGGATTTTTCTTAGTCTAAACATTTTTGCACTAGCCTATTTGCTTGGTGTTTCCTTTTTCTCTAACGAAGGAATATTCGACTTGTCGAACTATCCCAAAAATCGGGCGCATTCTGTACATCGCACAAATGGTCAGTTTCGCTTTTGTGCATTGTGTTCACTCACTTTATTTCCATTAAAAGATCAGCCATTTTTTCAACGATATAACTGCTGCCTTTTTCCTGCGTTTCTTCAATCATCATCGCGATTAATATCTCTTGCGAATCAGACGGATAGGCAACGAACCAGCTGTTCTCCGCACCGCCTTGTTCACTTGTTAGCTTGAGCTCAGCTGTTCCAGTTTTCCCAGCAATCGCAAAGTCCGCATCATTTGCTTTATGTGCTGTCCCATTAGATTCAGTAACTACTGCTCGTAATGCTTCTTGAATAACTGTCGCTTGATCAGCTGTAATTAATCCTTCCTGCCATACTTGCCCAGTTTCTTCAGTAGAAAGCAAGGTTGGTTTTATCATATTTCCGCCATTCAAAAACGTTGTATAGGCAGTAGCGATATGAAGTGAACTCACTTCTAATTGCCCTTGTCCATAGCTAGAATTCGCTAGCTGAACCTCATCCTCCATCGTTCCAGTTGAGGATATGGATGAAGCGGTAATTGGATATTCATAAGGTAATGCTTCACCGAATCCGAATTGCTCCATTCCAGTGATAAATGCATTGGTTCCCATTTCCACTGCCTTCATCGCGTAATAGATATTATCAGAACGAACAAGCGAGTCACGTAAATCAACTGGTCCATTGGAAGGGGAAACTCTTCGCACCTCGTAATCTCCCCATCCTGAACCATTGCTCCATGTTAAACCATCAATTTCAATTCCTTCATCTGGTACAATCGTGCCATTTTGCAAGCCGATGCTAGCAGTTACTGGTTTAATAACAGACCCTGGCGCATAAGTTGCAGAGAAACGATTTAATAAAGGATTCATCGGGTCATTTTGTAATGTTTCCCATATATTGCTAGTTGTGCCATATAGAATCTCATTCGGATCGAAAGAAGGACTGCTTACTAATGCTAATGTTTCTCCCGTTTTCGGATTAATCGCTGCAGAGGTACCAGAATCCCCATCATAGTTTGCATAAATTTTTTCCTGAATGTTAATATCGATAGTGACGGAAATATTCTCTCCATTCTTAACAGCCTTCTCTACTAGAATAACTTCATCTTCATTTTCTTTAGAAATCGTGACTTGAATTCCTGGTTCTCCTTTAAGGCGCTTTTCATATAATTGCTCTAATCCTCGTTTGCCGATTACATCATTTGCACCGTATACGCCAGGTTCTTGTTTCTCCAGTTCCTCTGCGGTGATTTGTCCAATATAACCAACTAAATGTGCGGCAGCTTCCCCAGCGGGGTAGACACGACCAGAAACCTCTTGGCTGCTAATTCCATCTATTTGCCATAATTTGCTTAACATTTCTTTATCATAGATTTTTTTAATTGGCACAAATAAATTTGGTTGAACCCATCCTGCACTTAAAGCGGTGTCAATCGAATCGACAGAGATGTTTAATGCAGTCGCGATTTTTTCCTTATTTGCCTCTGGGTTATCCCCGAGTTTTTCAGGGACTATCCCAACTTCGTAAACGACATCATTTAAAGCTAGTGGCATTTGATTTCGATCAAGGATTTCCCCGCGAACAGGTGTCGTCGTGTGAAAATTAATCTCTCCACCATCTTTTAGCTCGGGAAAAATATACCCTGAATCCCATTGAACAAACCAATTTTGTTTTTCTTCTTCACCCTCTCGAACAAGGACAGCCTCATAATCAAATGATATTGGTCCCGCAAAGGTTTCCATTTTAACTGTAAATGGTAAAGTAGCTTTCCCTTCCTCCATGGCTGTCTTGAGACTTTCTTTCCCCAGTGCTTCATAGGACACTTCTATTTCTGAAACTTGAAGATCATCGTAAATCTTTTGTTGACGCTCCACCGATTGTTCAGCAGGAAAAGCCTCCTTTGTATCAGCTGAGAAGAAGTCATATAATTTTTCTATTTCAAGCTCATTCCAATTTGTTACATATGCTTCGAATCGTTCATTAGGTGTTACTTGGTCTTCCGAACATGCAACTAAAACGAATGACATGAAAATAAATAAAACGAGCATTTTTTTCATCTAATTACCCCCAATCTTGTCCAGTTTATTATATCATTTTCTTATAATAATAAAATGATTTGGATATGCTAGACCAGCTTAGTATTGAAGAGTTTTCCCATATCACTAGGCTTTGTACAAAAACAGTCACACCATAATGTTAAATAGTGTGACTGTCTAATTTGGCTATGATTTAGTTTGCTTCCATATGTGCCGTTACTTCATCATGGATTCTGTTAAATTCTGAATCTGGTACAACATAATACCAAACGCCATTCATCGTTTGACCACTACCGTTAATTTCTAAAGTTGTAACCTTACTGCCAGTGTTACGGTAGCTAGAGAATAAAGTTTGTATCTTTTCCATATCCAGGTCTGTTTGAACATTTCCACCTAATATGTTAAGTATTTCACCAATTTTAGTAATACTGCTGAAGTTTGCTCCTTCTTTCATTGCGGCAGTAATTACGTTTCTTTGACGTTCATTTCTACCTAAGTCACCTCGTGGGTCTCCTTTACGCATACGGATATAATCCAGCGCTTCTTTACCGTTTAATCGAATTTCACCTTCAGGGAAGGTTGAACCACCTTGAGAAAATGCGAGACTATTATTTACTGTAACTCCACCTAAGGCGTCAATCCCTTGCTGGAAACCTTCCATATTAACTCGTGCATACACATGGACAGGGAGATTAAATGCTTCTTCTACCGTTTGAACGGATAACTCCGTACCACCGAATGCATAAGCATGATTAATCTTATCCATGCCACGACCTGGAATATTTACATACGTATCTCTTGGAATACTCAGCATCGTCATTGAATTTGTTTTTGGATTTAATGAAAGCAGAATCATTGTATCAGAACGTCCTCTATCGCCCGAGCGTTCATCAACGCCAAGAAGCAGTGCGTTTACTGATTCCGTATCTTTGAAAATCGTTTCAATTTCCTTTTGTCGTTCGGGATCATCATCTCTTGATAGTGGGCTGTGCATCGTCTCAATTGTATTTCCAAGTTCATTCCAAATGTATACGGCGAAACCTACACCAATTAAAAGTATGGCAAGTATAATTCCCCCGACCCAGTAAGGCCATTTGCGTTTTTTCTTATTATGTCTTTTTTCTGCTCTAGAAACCACATGAATTCTCCTCTATGTTTACTAATCGTCTGAAAAAATAGGACGAAATACGGATAAAATTAGCTAACCTGGATAAATTATAGCGGAATTAGGAGCAATAGTCTATCTAATAATGAGAAATATACGATAAAAATGTCGTATTTTATTGTGTGTAATCAACTGGAAGGACAGTGATAATATAGCGTTCTGGTGTTGACCAAGTAAATGGAATGGATAGCGAGTTGTAGGCGTTAACACATCCATTCCTTTGGGGTAATAATCGTGCGGTCTTCTGAATCAACAACTTTTGTATCAATAAACTCATATAAAATTCTCCGTATTGCAGTTCTATTGTTAAAATGTCTCCCAGGGTTAATTTCTCCCATATTACGAAATACCGTATCAATTATGTCCTGATAATACAATTTGCTCGCCTTGTACGGGATAGGCTGTTCCATCATAATGCCCGACATCTTTTGCAAGCCGGTCTGGGTCCGTTCCTTCAACAATTGGCAAATCTAATTTGAACTTAGGTATATATAAGATACCGACTGTTTACCGAGGACTGGTGAGAAGCTGCTTGCTGTTTCTATAGAGGGTTCCATTATAGACTCCGATATTTTAGAACTATTTTCGCGTTCAATTAGCATTTCGCCTCTTCTAAACTCTTTTCTTGTGCAGCATTCGTTTGCAGCCGTTGATATCCGCCAACACCAATAGTGATTATGCCCAATACAGTTAATAACCGCAGAAAATTTCCTCATAGAAAACACCTTCGCGAAAAGTATTAGCTTTAGTATAAACGTACTTTTTTAGAATATTAAAGCTAAGACTACTTTGTTCTCTATAAAATCTAATAATATATGTAATTATTAGATAATTGGAGAAAATAAGTAAATTATAAAGAAAAACGTTCTTAATATAGAAAAAATGGCTGTTTTTAAAGTTTCCATTTCTAGGAAAAAAAGACTATACTTTATTTGTATTGTTCATTATAAAGAATAAATTTATAGTTAATAAGAACGATGTAGAAAAAAACGAAAGAGAGAAGGATTGAGTGTTTGTCTAGGATTCCTGGATATACATAGAAGTCCTAGCTTTGAAGGGAGTGAATGCTTAAAAAAACGAAAGTAATCGCAGTCTCCCTTTTAATCGGGACGACGTGCACTTTTGCAAATGCTGGGACCTTCCTAGCTTGTATGAAAAAAGCTTTATGGAAGAGCAAGCAGAAGTTAATAATACAACAGATGATTGCATCATCGAGTTAATGAAAGATTTTGGCTCATTCACATATATCCGTATTAATGAACATTGAAAATCAAATAGCATCTATATAGGCTCTCTTGCGTTTAATAACGCTGAAGAAGTTTTGGAGAACTATCGTGCTTATTACCAGTCTCGATTAACGGTGGCAACAGAAGCGATTGAACAGGAAGTAGATAAAGAGGTTGAGGAATACCTAACAAAACTCTTAGGCGAGTAAGGTTTTAAAGGGCAAACGTCCGTTAGAAAATACTATTAAAATGCTGATTTTAGTGCTGTGCCGTTTTCACGAATTATTGGAGAGATTACGATTTCCCAATTTCCTCTAAAATTATAAATCAATAATAACCTTTTATATAAATGTTACCGGTAGATTTACAAAACTAGTTAATATGCGACAAAACTAGTCAGTCATTAGACCTGGTAATTATAGTATAATAGTCTTACTTAAATAAGAATTCATCAGTTAAAGGCAAACCATTTGAAAAATTGGGACGCAAAATCACAGATCTAAAGCTAAAGGCTAAGATGGCTGGATTGTCTGAATAATAATTGGGGGATAAAATGTGGTGAATACAATAGAAGATATTGTGTTAGATTACGAATGGATTACACTTATTAAAGAAGCAAAAGTGTTAGGAATAACCATTGAAGAAATCCGCCTCTTTCTCAACGATGTCAGGGAATAACCGTGATATTACAGCTAGCCAATGTTATTTTTAGAATACCCACTTGTTTTATGGTATAATTCGCAAAGAGAGTGGGTGAGACGATTTGATAGGTGAAAAAATCAAAAAATTACGTCAGGATAAAAAACTATCTATATCAGAACTTGCCGAGCGTGCAGGTGTAGCAAAATCATATTTAAGTTCCATTGAACGAAACCTTCAATCAAATCCATCGATCCAGTTTATCGAGAAGATTAGCAGTGTCTTAGGTGTATCTGTAAATGACTTAATTAATGATAATAGTCCCACAGATCCGGCAGAACTAGATGATGAATGGTTAAAAATCGTCAAAGATGCAATGGAATCTGGAGTTACTAAAGAGCAGTTTAAAGAGTACTTAGAATTCAACAAATGGCGAAAAAAACATGAAAGTTTATGAATAGTGAGTTTTAAAGGGACCGTTGGAGTTTGATGTTCAGCGGTTTTTTTATGTATGGAAATCGGAATTCGTCGAATGTTTTACATTCTAATCTATACATTTCTGTAAATGTCGCTATACTATTCCTGATGGAGATTTACTATATAATTTTATAAAAAAGTTAGGTGCAAGATGCGAAAATTTTGGTACTGGCTATTGCCTTTAAGTTGGATGGGTGTCATTTTTTATTCCTCTGGCACTCCTTATGAAAATCAGGACATTAAACCATTATTAGGAAATTTCTTTGATTTTTCCTTTTTAGAACCGGCTCTTGGGTGGATAAGCTTTACCTATCATAATAGTGTTGTAAGTGTTGATTCACTTGGCGTAGAGGGGTTTATTGAGTTCTTTATTCGTAAAGGTGCACATGTTACGGTGTTTTTCCTTTTATTATGTTTTGTTTATCTTGCAATATCTAAAACAAGTGGAATGATGTTCTATAAACGAATGATACTTTCATTTTTGTTGTCAGCAGCATATGCTATCTTAGATGAAATTCATCAAGGCTTTACACCAAATCGTACACCATATATTGGAGATGTAGTGATTGACAGTATTGGCGCAATTCTTGCCATCCTTCTTATTGCTATCATTCGATGGTGGAAAATGAAAAAAGTGAAGAAAACGACATAAAGTGAGGTAGTTAGACGAAAGTTTTAATAGAATGTGATTTATATTTTATAATCTGGTAGTTTCGATAAATTTCGACACCACCATTTATCATTTCGTGCTATAATCTTTCTCAGATAAGAAAGTTTTAATTCTTCTTATCTGGTTGTACAGCAGATGTAAACTATGATGAAGGCGGGAAACACATGGGGGAACAGGAAGCATATAAACGACTTTTAAAAAAAGTTATTGATGATACAGAAAACGATAAAATTCAATCTACAGACGAACTAATACAGAAGCTAATCAAAGAACTTACAACAAATAACGTATTAAGAGGTCATATACAGTCTTAATGAAGAAACCACATTTTATATTTGAAATGTGGTTTCTTATGCATTTACTCTATTTCTTCTTCTACTGTTGATTCAACGTCAATCTCAATATATTTTGCTTCTGTTTCTTCAATTAATGCTTGGTCATTTGTAAGGTCAACAATCCAATCTTTGAAGCTCAGTTCCTCACCATCTTTAACAAATACAATAAATTCCACATTTTCCAGATAATGGATATCCTCAAGGATATGATGGGAGTTACGCAATACATTTTCCAGCTTTCCTAAAAGCCCGTAATCTACTGTTACAGAGAAGCCTTGCATTCTTTGCCGTTTCACTATCCCAGTTGTTTTAATTGCAATCGATGTCGTTCCGCCATAAGCGCGTATTAATCCCCCTGCTCCAAGCTTAATTCCACCGAAATATCTAGTTACTACAACCGCGGTATCCTTTAATTGCTGTTTCTTCAATACTTCTAAGATAGGTACACCAGCTGTACCACTTGGCTCACCATCATCATTCGCTTTTTGAATTTGATCATGTTCTCCAATAATATAGGCTGAACAATTATGGGTCGCATCATGATGCTTTTTCTTTATTTCTTGTATGAAATTAACTGCAGCTTCTTCTGTTTCCACACGTTTTACATAGCCGATAAAACGTGATTTTCGAATCATCTGCTCATCGTTACCTTCTTTTTTTACTGTAAAGTAAGTAGATAACATCTTGATTTTATCCTCCTAATCGAACATGATGAATAGATAAACAATAATATTTATTCATCATGATAGTAACATTTTAAATAAAAGGGTAGAATTTACTAGAAAAAGGGTAAAGACCCTACAAAAGTAGATAAAGTATACGTATAATTATAACATAGGTTGGTGGAATACGATGGCAGTTAAGATTAGTGACAAAGCATTAGATCATGTTATTGACGAAATGATTGGTGTCGTTGAAAATAGTAAGGATGAGATATTCTACATAAGTGAAGGAGCTCGCACAGAACATGAGCAGCTTGTAACAGAGTTAAAAGAAACGAAGGAAAAAGTGCTAAAGCACATTGAAAATGGTGATCAGCTTGAACAGAAAGTCTATTATTCAAGACAACGGTTAGCAGAAGTGAGCAAATACTTTGATCGATATTCAGAAGATCAGATTCGTGATGTTTACGAAAAAACGCATCGGATGCAAACCAAGTTAGCGATGCTTCGTCAAGAAGAACAAATTTTGCGAGAAAAACGTGATGACTTAGAGAGAAGACTCATTAATTTATCGAAGACAATTGAAAGAGCAGAAGGATTAGCAGGTAAGGTTTCTGTTATCCTAACTTATTTACAGGATGATTTTAGACAAGTAAATGAAATGATTGAAAATGCTAAAGAAAAGCAAGCTTTTGGATTGAAAATTATTGAGGCACAGGAAGAAGAGCGCCGCAAGATTTCAAGAGAAATCCATGATGGTCCTGCGCAAATGCTCGCAAATATCCTGCTTCGATCAGAGCTTGTTGAGCGGTCATACCGTCAAGGTGCTGTTGAGGAAGCATTAGCAGAAATAAGAAGTGTTCGAAAGATGATTCGTTCTTCGCTATATGAAGTAAGAAGAATTATTTACGATTTAAGACCAATGGCACTTGATGACCTCGGATTAGTGCCTACAATTAAGAAATATATTGCAAACATTGCGGATTATAATAATATGAAAATTGACTTTACTGTACTTGGAGAAGAAACACGTTTAAATCAAAAATACGAAGTTGCCTTTTTCCGACTCGTTCAAGAATCTGTTCAAAATGCGATTAAACATGCAGAAGCAAGAGAGATTCAAGTTAAATTTGAAATACGCAAAAATAGCTTGACAATGGTAATTAAAGACAATGGAAAAGGGTTTGATCCAAAAGTAAAGAATGAAAAATCATTTGGACTGATAGGCATGAAGGAACGTGTAGAAATGTTAGATGGCAGCCTAACAATTGATTCCATAATCGGAAGAGGAACGACAATTATTATTCGAGTTCCATATAAAGCCGTATAAAGTGTATAATAGGGATAATCGAATGTATATAGATAATTGACTATAAGAAGAGAATCTTCATCACTGTATATTAAATAGAGAATATATTTTGCTATGGACCAGGGAGGAATAGAACAATGAATGAAGAAAAACGTATTAGTGTTGTATTAATTGATGACCATAAATTATTTCGCGAAGGGGTAAAACGCATATTAGAGTTTGAACCGACTTTTGATGTAGTTGCGGAAGGGGAAGATGGAACAGAAGCTTCCAAATTGGTGAAGGAGAATAATCCAGATGTTGTACTTATGGATATCAATATGCCGAATATGAATGGCGTGCAAGCAACAGCAGATCTTGTTCGATATTTCCCTAATACAAAAGTAATTATCTTGTCCATTCACGATGATGAAAGCTATGTAACACATGCACTTAAAACAGGTGCACAAGGTTATCTCTTAAAAGAAATGGATTCTGATTCATTGATTGAAGCGATTAAAGTAGTGAGTGAGGGTGGTTCTTATCTTCATCCGAAAGTAACACATAATCTCGTTCTAGAATATCGCCGCCTTGCGAAAGAAAGTGCAATCACGAACATTGACCATGGTATTGAATACCGTAAGCCATTACACTTACTTACTAAGCGAGAATGCCAAGTGCTGCAATTACTTGCAGATGGCAAGAGTAACCGTGCTGTTGCAGAAACCTTATATATAAGTGAGAAAACAGTGAAAAACCACGTAAGTAATATTTTACAAAAAATGAATGTTAATGACCGTACGCAAGCAGTAGTCTCGGCAATAAAAAAAGGCTGGGTGGAAGTAATATAAAGCGCAGGTCCATTTCTGATAAAAATACCCTGATACAATTGTTATTAGGGTATTTTTTTTGATAGGTAAGTTTTGATTCTTATAATGCTTTTTTCTACATTATCATGTAAAATATAAGCGAATAATATATTGCCTTATAAATAAATAGTAGGGCAGTTTGTGTGTAGAGGAGAGAAGAAATTCGATGAAAATTGCTGTAATGACAGATAGTACAGCCTATCTTCCATCAGAAATAAAGGAAGAACTTAATATTCATATGGTTCCATTAAGTGTTGTATTTGAAGATACATCCTATGAAGAAGAAATTGACATTACTTCCGAGGAATTTTACCAAAAGATTAAAGAAGTGAAAGAATTACCAACTACTTCACAGCCATCAATCGGGCTAATAACGACAAAACTTGAGGAGCTTGCTAAAGAATATGATGCAGTAATATCTTTGCATCTTTCAAGCGGAATTAGTGGTACATACCAAGCTGTAGCAAGTGCCGGAAACATGGTGGAAGGCATCGACGTATATCCTTATGATTCTGAGCTTAGTTGTATGGGATTAGGGTTTTATGTGCTTGAGGCGGTGAAAATGGCGAATGAAAATAAAACACCTCAGGAGATTCTTGCAAGATTGGATGAAATGAAACAGAGCATGCGCGCCTATTTTATGGTAGAGAATCTCAGCAATCTCCATCGAGGCGGCAGACTCAATGGTGCACAAGCACTTGTGGGCAGTTTGTTGCAAGTAAAGCCAATACTCCATTTTGTTGATAAAGTAATTGTTCCATTTGAAAAAATTCGCACTACGAAAAAAGCCCTAAATCGAATTATCGGCATGCTCGAGGAGGATGCTGCAAATGGAAACGAGCTTCGTGTATCATTCATCCACGCGAATAATAAACAAGGCGCCATCAATTTACGTAATGCATTTTTAGAAAAATACCCTTCAACTGAGACATCAATCAACTATTTCGGCCCGGTAATCGGCACACATTTAGGAGAAGGCGCACTCGGTGTTGTTTGGTACCAAAAGTAGGACAACGATAATATGGATCCATCCATTGCAGATGATGTATGCACCAACTATTATTGTAGTAATAAACAGTCGCTTTCCATGGGAAATCTCTGATACTCAACAATTTAGTTCGACTTCTATATCGATAGATAGGTTTCGCGCAATCCCAGCGGAGGAAATACACGGAAACTCCTGCGGGAGGAAAGGCCTGGGTGAGACTACGAAGTGCTCTCTTCACAATGAGGCTCACCAGCCACCCGCGGATAGTGTATTTCCGGAGTGGCATGCCAGAAACCTAATTTAATCCTAAGTCAGTTGCACTTTATATAAACAGCAACAAATAATAAGAAATAATCCTACTAAATAGAATGGGAGTGAAGTAATGTTTAACAATCAGCCACTTCCTGAAAATGCTCAACTAGATAAACTCTCCTTTTTATTGTCAGGAAAACTCCTCTTACGAAAGGAAATACAGCTTCAGGATAAAAATCTCCAGCAATTACTTAAAGCAAAATTACTAATCCAAGTGAAATCAATTACTAAGAGAAACTTCGTCCATCAATGTATACGGTGTGGAAACCAGAAACCGAGTTTATTTGCAACGATTCCATGCCAACAATGTAAGAATACCCATCTTTATTGTCGCAAGTGCATTGAAATGGGAAGGGTTCTTGAATGTGAACCACTTTATGAATGGAATGGCAAGAGTCCAATCTGGACACGGCACGTAACACCAAGTTCTTGGGAGGGCGAGCTTACAGCTGTCCAACAAAAAGCAGCGATGCGAATCGAAATAGCGATCAAGAATCAGGAGAAAGAGCTCTTATGCTGGGCTGTTTGCGGATCGGGAAAAACGGAAATGCTTTTTCCAGGGATTATCGAAGCATTAAAGCTTGGAAAACGAATATGTATTGCAACACCTAGAGCAGATGTTGTACGGGAGCTTAAGCCAAGAATCCAACAAGCTTTTGCAAATGTAGCTGTCCAAGCTTTATATGGCGGCAGTGATGAGAAAGAGGCGACCGCGCAGCTCATCATCGCAACGACCCACCAATTATTAAGGTTTAAAGATGCATTCGATTTATTAATCATTGATGAAATTGATGCTTTTCCCTTTCATGCCGATCCATCGTTGCCATTTGCTGCGAATCGGGCGAAAGCAGACCAAAGTACAACACTTTATCTAACCGCAACTCCAAGAGCGGAACATCGGACAAGAATAAATCATAAGAAGCTTGCCCATATATTTGTACCGATTCGATTCCATGGCCATCCCCTACCAATACCGAAAATGAACATGGTATTTTCATTAAAAAAGGATTTAAAAAATAATAATCCCCCTGCAGCCTTTCTTAACTGGATCCGGAAGCGTCAGAACCCTTCCAGACAATTACTCATCTTTGTTCCTACCATTCGTTTAGCTGAACAATTACAGGGTACATTGGCTAATAAACTCCTTAAAGAACAAATCATACCAACTAAAAATAAACTGCTTTTCGTGCATGCTGAGGATTCAGACCGAGCGGAGAAGGTTAACCAATTTCGAATGAAGGAGCTGTACGTTTTAATTACAACCACAATCTTGGAAAGGGGTGTAACTTTTCCCTCTGTAGATGTAGCGATTCTAGATGCAGGGCATGTAGTATTTGATGAAGCAGCCTTAGTGCAAATTGCTGGCAGAGCTGGAAGAAGTGCAGATGACCCAACTGGTGAGGTAATCTTTTTCCATGATGGCAAAACAGAGGCGATGGTACAAGCCATTAAATCAATCAAGATGATGAATAAACGTGGAGGATTTGCATGATGGAATGCTTATGGTGTGGGCAGGCAATTATTCCGGATATAACATGGACAAATTTATTTATGCCTGAAAAACCGAGCCCGTTATGCAGAGTATGTGAAGAACAATTGGATCAATTAGATGGGGCACGCTGTAAGCAATGTAGTCGTCGGTCAGATGTAGAGATATGTCTGGATTGCGATTGGTGGAATGAACATGCAACCAGAAACACGATAGAATTCAATTATTCAATTTTTGCTTATAATCCATTCATTCAAGAGATTATTACAAAATGGAAGTACCGTGGGGATTACGTTTTAGGAAATATATTCCAATCATACTTTCAGCAGGCATTTAGAAATAACTTTGCTTTGTTAAAAAAGGACCTGGTCATAATCCCTATCCCTTTAAGTGAAGAAAGACTTTTTGAAAGAGGCTTTAATCAGGCGAAGCGACTGGCAGAGTTCTTGCCGATTGAAACGAGTGATGTCTTAACGAGGATACATGGTGAAAAACAATCGAAGAAGACAAGGACAGAGCGACTTGATTCGGAAAATCCATTTTTTATGAAGGAAAGCCTTCAAAAACCTGCAATTCTTGTCGATGATATATATACAACAGGTACAACCTTAAGGCATGCAGCCAGTTTGTTAAGGGACAATGGCTGCCCGAAAGTTTATACCTTTACGTTGATACGAGGATAAGAACCTATTAAAAAATGAGAATAAGTGAATATGAGAAACTAAGACTGCCATTAAAATAATTTGGCTAAATCTTAGTTTTTATAATCGTGATATAATGACTGAAATGAGGGATTGACAATGGCAGAATTAGCAAATTGCTCACGTTGTGGAAATGTTTTTGTTAAAGGGATACGTGAGATCTGTCAGAATTGCTACAAGGAAGAGGAAGAAGCCTTCCAAACGGTATATAAGTTTTTACAAATACAAAAAAATAGAACAGCTACAATGATAGAAATTGTGGAAGCCACTGGAGTAGAAGAGGAATACATTTCAAAATTTGTTAAAGAAAAGCGATTATTGCCAGCCCACTTTCCAAATCTTGCCTATCCATGTGATCGATGTGGGGCGGATATTACAACAGGCAAGCTTTGTCATGATTGCCAGATTGAGCTAAAAAAGGATCTCGCAATCCATGATGAAATTGAGACAATCTCGGAAGAAAGACGCATAAAAGGAAAAGAAACAACGAATGCCTATTATGCATTTAATAAATATAAACGAAATTAATTCTTCATTATTGGAGTTTTCTTGCCGATATTAATAATAACTAGATAAGGAACGATAGATCAAAGGGGTGAGCTGATATGAAAATAAACGGTCCAAATCAACCGAATTTTAATCCATACAAAAATATAATCCAGAAGCAAGCGGAGATTAAAAAGACGACAAGTAAGCAGGATCAAGTTGAAATATCTAGCTATGCAAAGCAATTACAAGAAAATGAAAAACCGAATGCGAAACGGACTGCATATGTTCAGGAAATTAAAGATGCAATCGCTGCTGGTGATTATAAAGTTGATGCCGAGAAAGTGGCAGATAAAATGGTGAAATATTGGTCGAAGTAATCTGATTTGGAATTAGAAGGAGGACAATCGATTGTCCGTACAAACAATTATTCAATCATTAGAGAGATTAGTGAGTGTTCATGTCGAGCTACTAGCGATTTCACAAGATAAAACAGAAATAGTAAAAGAAGGCTCTGTTGATAAATTACAGGCATTACTTGTGAAAGAGCGTAAGCAAATTCGATTGTTGGAGCAAGCGGAGATAAAACGGCAGGAAAGCGTTGAAGCATGGGCGAAGAATAGAACAATTGCAGTAAACCAAGCGACCATTACAACGATGCTAGAAACATTAGAAGATGAAGCTGAACAAGAAGCATTGGCCTCTGTTACCACAGAGTTAACCAAGTTGATTACAAAATTGAAACAACAGGAGCAGTTGAATCAAGCATTGCTGAATCAGTCCATGCAATTTGTGCAGCTTTCGTTAGATATGTTAAATCCATCCATCAATAATTTAAACTATGGTAATAAAAGTAAAGAAACAGGGTCTACGGGCAGGTCCTTATTTGATTCACAAGCATAATTGAGATAGTAATTAGTTGAAAACTAGATAAATTTACGGTTTAAAGGAGTAATCGAATTGAGTACCTTTCACGGGCTAGAAATGGCAAAACAGGCATTATTTACACAGCAATCGGCATTGTATACGACAGGACATAATATTGCTAATGCAAATACAGAAGGCTATACAAGACAACGCGTAAACTTTGAGACAACAACACCATTTCCTTCTGTTGGCAGAAATCGACCGCAAATGCCTGGGCAAATGGGGACTGGAGTTGAAGCTGGATCGGTTCAGAGAATTCGTAATCAATTTCTCGATACCCAATTTCGCGGAGAAAACAGTCTTTCTGGGTACTGGTCAACTAGGGCAGAAGCATTTAGTCGGATGGAAGGATTACTGAATGAACCATCTGAAACGGGTCTGAATGCATCGATGGATCAGTTTTGGCAATCATTAAATGGATTAGCATCTAACCCGGATAATTCGGGTGCAAGATCTGTCGTTGTCCAGCGTGGACAAGCTTTGGCAGAAACATACCATTATTTATCAAATTCATTAGACACAATTCGAGGTGATCTGAAACAACAGCTTGATAGTAGTGTTGATAGTGCAAATTCGATCCTTAGACAAATTGATGATATTAATACAGAAGTTCGGAAATTAGAAACAAATGGATTTGTAACGAATGATCTTTATGATAGACGCGATGTATTAATCGATGAACTGTCCAATATGATGGAGATTAGTGTTCAATATGATGAGAGTAGTGCTAGTGCAAAGGATATTGCACAGGGTCTTGCAACAATCAAAGTGGGCGACATCATTTTAGTTAATGGGGCTGAGGGTGGACATAGCACTGTATCTATTAATAATGGTGAAGCAAACTATGATGCAGTTGAGAAATTATTCGTTACGAATGCAGATAGTGAAGCAGCTGTAATTGGCATGCCACCGGCTAAGGTAGGCTCAATTGCAGCGCTAATTGAAGCATATGGATATATGGATGGTACGGAGGTAAAGGGAGACTTCTCAGATGTAATTGCTACATTAGATGACATGGCATATCAATTTGCAACTGCGTTCAATGAAGTCCACAAATCCGGTTTTGGATTAGATGGAAACACAAATCGTAATTTCTTCGGGAATTTAACAAGTTCCGAAAACGCAGCAAAACTTATTCAAGTTGACGAATCCATAATGGAAAATCCCTCCCTCGTTGCAGCGAGTAGTGATGGCATTTCTGGTGATGGAGGAAATGCGAGTGACTTAGCAGATGTCTTTTATGATGACTTAGACTTTTCGAATGGTGAAAAAACATCAATCAAAGATTTCTATGAATCTGTAATCGGAAATCTGGGTGTAAATGCTAGTGAAGCAAATCGAATGGCTGATAACACAGCTATTCTGCTTACACAGGTGCAAAACCAGCGATTATCTATAAGTTCTGTTTCACTTGATGAAGAAATGTCTAATCTAGTGAAATTCCAGCATGCTTATAATGCTGCTGCAAGAAGCTTGACTGCGTATGATGAATTAATTGATCGTGTAATCAATAATATGGGATTAGTAGGAAGGTAGGTGTCAATTCATGCGTATAACACAGAGTATGATTTCGAATAATATGTTAAAGAATTTAACAAATAGTTATTCACAGCTTGATACGTATATGAATCAGTTAAGCACTGGAAAAAAGATAAATAAACCTTCTGACAATCCAGTACTAGCGATGAATGCAATGGGGTATCGTACTGAACTATTAAAGGTAGAGCAGTACCAACAGAATACAATTGAAGTGCATAACTGGTACGATAATTCAGATGCGGCATTAAACCAAGCAACACAGGCAATGCAACGTTTACGTGATTTGGCTGTACAAGCCAGCAGTGATACTTACGGTGAGAATGAACGTAAAAATATTGCTGAAGAAGTAAAGCAAATAAAATTAGACTTAATTGATATTGCGAATACGAAAGTAAATGATAAATATATTTTTAATGGAACAAATACTGCTGAAGCACCTATCACGAAAATAAGCGGTAATCCAGATACTTGGGATATTGCCTACAATGCAGCTGATTACCAGTTTAAACCTGTAGATATCGAAATTTCTGATGGCTCATCCTTACAGGCAAATGTTGATGGTAATAAAGTATTTGGAAATGGTGGTAGCGGCAAGGACCTGATTACGACCATAGATGATTTTATTGCAAAGCTCGAGGGAGATGAATCCCTTGGCAATATTGATGAAAGCTTAGGAGAGATTGACTCAACTATTAATAATATTATCAATGCACGTGCAGACCTAGGTGCAAAGATGAATCGCTTAGAGTTGATCGAGAATCGATTAAGTGAGCAAGAGATTGTTGCAACACAAACGATGTCGAACAATGAAGACATCGATTATGCGGAAGTTATTACAAAATTAATTACCCAGGAAAGCTTGCATCGTGCTGCACTTTCAGCAGGAGCAAGAATTATCCAGCCAACATTACTTGATTTTCTCAGATAGATTAACGTGACCCTGGCCCATGATAGGGTTCAGGGTTTTAATAATGAATGAACAAGATTTGAGGGGAGTTTTCCTTATGCAATTGCCGCAAATTCGCATGCAATCACAGCTTGCACAAATTCAGATTCATACTACGAGTGCAAAACAGCAAATTAAACAACCAAAAGCGGATTTAATTATTCATCAACCGCAAGCACAGCTGTCGATCAAGACAACGCCTGGCAAGCTTGACATTGATCAATCAAAAGCATGGGAAGATATGGATTTAATGTCCATTCTTAAAAGAAATGATCGACATGCACAGGAAGGAATGCGTGCAGTCGCACAGGGTACTGCTAGAAAGGCAAGTGAGGGAACCGAGCTGATGAAAATAGAGAATGGTGGAACTCCATTAATAAGCCAAGCAGTTCGCAACGGTCATGATCAAATGAAATCCTTAGGAATCAAATTTATTCCATCTGCATTTGCGGTGAAATTTAATTATCAACCTGCAAAAGTACATATCGATGCTGAAACAAACCAACCGACAATTCAGGCAATCCCTAATAGACCAATTATCAACTACCAACCTGGATCTGTTGAAACAAGCTTAAAACAACGAGAAGATTTACAAATCAGTTTCACGAATCTAGAACAATGAGGAAGGATGATTCGTTCTTATGTTTATTCAAACAAAATATTTAGGTGAAGTGGAAATTAACCGAGAGAAAATCATTCAATTTCCTAGTGGTCTTCCGGGTTTTGGAGATGAGCTGGAATTTGTTTTATTACATTTACCAAATAATCAGGTCTTTCAAATATTACAATCAACAACAACTGCTAATGTAGCATTTATCGTTACGAATCCATATTTAATTTATGGTACTTATGAATTTGAACTCGATGATAATATGTTAGAAACTTTACAAATAAAAGATGAAAAAGATGTGACTGTTTTTTCGATTGTGACATTAAAAGATCCTTTTGCTACTAGCACTTTAAACTTAAAGGCTCCGATCATTATAAATACAACAAATAAACTCGGGAAGCAATATATCTTAAATACTGATATTTACCAGTCGAAGGCATCAATCACCAATAATGACGCTGCGGATGAAAGCAGGGTGAGATAGAAAATGCTCGTACTTACACGTAAACGTAATGAAGCTATACAAATTGGTGAAGATATTGAAATTAAGATACTTGCTATTGAAGGAGATCAAATAAAAATAGGAATTGAGGCTCCAAAATCGATTGATATCCACCGGAAAGAAATTTATGTTGATATTCAAAATCAAAATAATGAGGCGGCAAATGTTTCAATGGGTTTGCTGAATCTATTAAAGGAAACAAAGCAGTAATTTTCCCTGTCATAACGTCCTCTTTTTCATAAAAATCCTTTAAATCCTAACCATTCCAGCCGATATCATAAGTAAACAATAGTGTTGGGGGATGCTAGGATGGAGATAGATAATATTGTAAATGGGGCAAATCATTCAACAGCGGAGTTTAGTGTGCAACATAACAAAGCTTCAGAAGATTACACAACGAAATTGAAATCAAAAGATATAGACCAAGAAGACTTAGTAATTGATAAGCAGGATATCGAGCAAAAAATCGCATCTTTTAACGAATTTTTGCAACCAGTTCGAACAAATCTTAAATTTGAACTACATGAAAAACTCGACCGATATTATGTTTCAGTCGTCGATTCAGTAACACATGAAGTAATAAAAGAGATCCCACCAAAGAAAATGCTAGATATGTATGCAGAGCTTGCGGATTTCATGGGCTTCTTAGTCGATAAAAGAATTTAAAGGGAAGTGATTGTTAATGAGAATTGGTGGTCTCGCAAGTGGAATTGATACAGACAGCATTGTTAAAGAATTAATGGCAGCTGAAAGACTTCCACTTGATAAAATGGAACAGAACAAGACAAAATATGAATGGCAGCGCGATGCATTTCGCGACATCAATACGAAAATTGCTGAGTTCGATAAACTGATTTTAGATATGAAGATGAGCAAAACGTATGAAACGAGAAAGGTTAGTTCCTCGCAGGAAAGTGCTATAACTGCAACAGCGTCTAGTGGTGCGATGAATGGGACGTATAATATAGAAGTTAAACAAATGGCTAGTTCGGCGATTAATGTGAGTACTCAGGCAGTTGGGATCGATCCAACGAAGAAATTAAGTGAGGGCAATCCAGGGATAGTAGGCGAATATACCTTTTCTACGTATGAAAAAGATGGCAGTAAGACACATAAGTTTGAAGTGAAAGAAGATGACACGTTAAATGATGTCATGAAACGGATCAATGATGATAAAACCAATAATGTTCGTATGTTTTACGATGCGCAATCTGATCGAGTTGTTATGGAATCGACTAGAACAGGTGATTTTAATGAAAATGGTAAAGAGATTACTTTTGAAGGGAATACATTTTTTACTGAAGTATTGAAATTGGACTCTACTAATGAAAAAGGTGGAGTAAACGCAAAATTCACATACAATAATGGAATTACACTAGAATCAACAAATAATAACTACACGCTTAACGGCATAACATTCGAATTCAAAAGTGTAACCAATGGCGCCGCATCACTCAATGTTACCAGCGACACAGATGCCGCAGTTCAAAAGATCACCGAATTCGTTGACAAATATAATGAACTAGTTGATACACTAAATGCAACACAAAATGAAACGCGATATCGTGATTACCCACCATTAACAGACGAACAACGTAAAGAAATGGCTGATGATGAAATTGAACTGTGGGAAGAAAAAGCGAAGAGTGGAATGCTTAAAGGTGAATCAATTATAACGACTGCATTATTTGATATGCGTTCTGGATGGTATGAAAAAGTTGGAAATGATGGAGCGTTTTCCTTCTTATCAGAGCTTGGGATTACGACCACGAGGGATTATTTGGATGGCGGTAAATTAGAAATCGATCAAACGGTTAATAAAGATGGAAAAACCAAATTAGAAGCAGCACTTGAATCTGACCCGGCAAGTGTCCAACAATTATTCTCCAATAGTGACGGGGGATCTCGTCGCGGTTTATTAAATCGTCTAGAGGATGCACTTGATCAAACGGTAAGTAAGATTGAAGAACGTGCGGGTAAGGGGACCTCTACACTTGATAACTATACATTAGGGAAAAGAATGAAGAGTCTTGATGAACAAATTGCTGCATTTGAAGATCGTTTGACGCAAATCGAAGACCGATACTGGAGACAATTTACGGCGATGGAACAAGCAATCTCTATGATGAATAATCAATCCTCAATGCTAATGAGCTTTGGCGGAGGTATGTAATTAAATATTATTTTCCTAAATATAAAATTTAAATCTATTTTAGCGATTAAGTGCAGTTAGGGCACCTGCTAAAAGGTGGCTGACCCTGATTTTCTGAAGGAGTGATTATTTTGGCACAAAACAAAGCATACCAGACATACCAAAACAATGCTGTAAATACCGCCTCAGGTGGCGAGTTAACGTTAATGCTTTACAATGGCTGTATGAAGTTTATTAAACAAGCAATCAAAGATGTTCATGCAAAAAATTATGAGGCAAAAAATACGAATATCCAAAAAGCACAAAATATTATCCAAGAACTAATGATAACGTTGGATCAGAAGGTGGAAATTTCTAAGCAAATTCTCCCATTATATGAATATATCCACTTTCAATTAAAAGAAGCAAACATAAAAAATGATGCAGCCTTGTTAGAAGAAGCCTTAGGATTAGTAACAGAATTTCGTGATACATGGAAACAAGTTATCTTAAAAACGAGACAAAAACAATATGCACAAGGTGCTCAGGTCTGATGAATCGATTAGAGCCCATTTATAATTTGACCTTGGAGTTAAACAAGTTATTAGATGAACCGATAACTGCTAAATCAAGAGAAGTAGTTATTACAGATTTGAATCGGCTATTAATAAAAAGAGGTGTGGAAATGGAGAATTTAAATGCTCCCTTTTCCACTGAAGAGCAGAACCTTGGAGAAAAGCTTGTGCCGATAAACGAAGCAGTCCAAAGAAAGATGCAAGTTATCTTTACTGATCTTAAAACGGTAATGAAACAAGTAAAGCAACAGAAAAAGTCGAATCAGTCCTACACGAATCCATACAAAAGTGTGCAAACTATGGATGGCATGTTTATGGATCGGAAGAAATAAGAAAGACTCCTGTATTGATATGGACACTGATCTGAAACGAAACGATTATTATGAAAAAAGACGCCCCTCAATCATTTTTTGATTGTAGTGCGTCTTCTTATTCATTTATGGATTCTTTTTTTAACCGACTAGATAATCCGTATTTTATTCTAATTGGTGCTAGAGCATTAGGGAGAGAATCACATTCGATTTGGCGCTAGATTCGCTCATTTCAGTGCTTGGACGATATTAACCAGTTGACACACGAATAGATTCAGAGTTTCAAGATTTTAACCGAGTTAATTTTCAGAGCAACATTAACTGTCTTCTCGTATTACAGTTTAAGTCATATCCTCATCGCATTCGTAATAAAGTATTTAGACTGGAATTTATCTCGATTGTAAAGTTTATTAAGATAATGTAAACTCCCTAACCCTAGTTATATCAATGTTTTTGAGGAAATGAGACAAGTTTTGTCAATTTTTTTACTGGTTTAAGAAGGAAAAGTTGAGGGAAAGGTAGTATAATATATTAAAAGGAGGGCACTTACTATGAAATTTAACATACGTGGTGAAAATATTGAGGTTACAGGTGCTATTAGAGAATACGTAGAAAAAAAGATTAGTAAACTTGAAAGGTATTTCGATACAACCCCAACATCCGAGGTACATGTTAATTTAAGTGTCTATAATGATGAACAAAGAATCGAAGTAACAATTCCAATGACAAATTTATTATTACGTGGTGAGGTCCAACACTTGGATTTATATGCTGCAGTTGATTTAGTTGTGGATAAATTAGAAAGACAAATCCGGAAACATAAAACGAAAATAAATCGTAAGTTCCGTCAAAACAGTGCACCCAAACAAGTGGCTGCTGAACAAATTGCGCAGGAAAGAAGAGCAGTTGCTGTAGAAGAGGAACCAGATGAAATTGAAATTGTTCGAACAAAACGGTTTAATCTTAAACCAATGGATTCTGAAGAGGCGATTTTACAAATGGAAATGCTGGGACATGAATTCTTTGTTTACACGAATGATCAATCTGGTGATACAAATGTCGTGTATCGACGTCGTGATGGAAGATACGGTTTAATTGAGCCGAATATTTAATCGAATAGTAGGAGGAAGACGATCTCTGTTTGGGGGTCGTCTTTTGTATTTCCTATAAAAAGCGAAATGTTAAATCAAGCCTTATATTTTCCTTTATGAATGTAACATACATGAAAATGTCGAAAATTGTAGAATGAAATACTAAAAATTATTTTCATAAAAATAATATGACAATTAAAGGTGGAATAGCGTAAAAATAGCATTGATTTGCTATTTTTAGTCATATTTTTTGTCGAATTGATATCTAAAACTTAAAAACAGTCATTGGACTTTAGAACTAGTAATATGATAAAAATAAGCTAATAGTTCTAGGAGGGATGACAATGACGGAACAGGACAGAATGATGCTTCAACAACTCATAAACAAGGTAAATCAGCATGAGGAAACAATCGTCCAGCTAATGAAGATTATTGCAGCAACCAATCAGAGGATTTCCAATCAACTATCGGATTTCAAGGAAGCCGAGCAATTTTATACAAAAGTATAGTACATCATGAGTATCGCCTCTTATTTCCTCATAAATTCCCCAAAGTAAAGAGCAGTCTATCCTCAGGCTGCTCTTATTAATTTTTCAAAAAAAAAATAATGCGAGTTATGCTCTCAGTCAGAAGTCGCATCTTCAGTTGTCATCTATTGTGAGATAATGTTATTATTATAAAGGACAATAGTACCGATTTAATTGGTAGGTAAGAAAGTACAAAAAATTTCTTACTACATAAGTGCAACTAAGGTTGTCACTAAA
Source organism: Oceanobacillus zhaokaii (assembly GCF_003352005.1). GTDB lineage: Bacteria > Bacillota > Bacilli > Bacillales > Amphibacillaceae > Oceanobacillus > Oceanobacillus zhaokaii. The sequence continues at coordinate 2,806,453 of NZ_CP024848.1, read as the reverse complement.
AGCTTGGTGACAACCAAGTTTTCTAAAGGAGCGTTAACAATGGCAGGATTATTGACGAAAATATTCGGCGATGGTAATCAGAAGCAACTTAACCGAATTCAAAAACAAGTTGATCAAATAGAAGCAAAAGAACCAGAAATACAAAAACTATCAGATACAGAATTGAAGCAAAAAACAGAGGAATTCCGTGAACGCCATGCAAATGGTGAAAGCATAGATGATATGTTGGTTGAAGCTTTCGCAGTTGTTCGCGAAGCAGCAAAGCGTGTACTAGGCATGAGACCATACGGCGTTCAGCTAATGGGTGGTATTGCATTACATGAAGGTAACATTGCGGAAATGAAGACAGGGGAAGGGAAAACATTAGCCTCTACACTTCCTGCATATTTGAATGCAATCACAGGCAAAGGTGTTCATATTATTACAGTAAATGAATACCTAGCAGACCGTGATGCAAAACAAATGGGAGAGCTATATGAATTCCTTGGTTTAACAGTCGGTTTAAATGGCAATGGTTTATCAAAGGAAGAGAAGCGAGACGCGTACAATTGTGATATCACATATGGTACGAACAATGAATTTGGCTTTGATTACCTTAGAGATAATATGGTGTTGTACAAAAATCAAATGGTACAACGGCCATTAAACTTTGCAATTATTGATGAAGTTGACTCTATACTAATCGATGAAGCTAGAACACCGTTAATTATTTCAGGATCTGCTAAAAAATCAGCATCATTGTATCAGCAAGCGAATAGCTTTGTAACAACATTAAAGCGTGACGATGATTATACGTATGATGAAAAGACAAAAGGTGTTCAGCTAACAGAAGAAGGGATCAATAAAGCTGAACGGTATTTTTCGATTGAAAATTTATTTGATTTGAATCATGTTTCCTTAACCCACCACATTAATCAGGCTTTAAAAGCGCATGTTTCGATGCATCGGGATGATGATTATGTGGTAGAAGATGGGGAAGTTGTAATTGTTGATACTTTCACTGGTCGTTTAATGAAGGGACGTCGTTATAGTGATGGCCTTCACCAAGCAATTGAAGCCAAAGAAGGGCTGCAAATTCAAAATGAAAGTATGACTCTTGCTTCCATTACATTCCAAAACTTTTTCCGTATGTATAACAAACTGTCAGGAATGACGGGTACAGCGAAAACGGAAGAAGAGGAATTTAGAAATATTTATAATATGGATGTTATTGCAATTCCGACAAACCAGCCAATCATCCGTGAGGACCGTCCAGATTTAATTTATAAATCAATGGAAGGTAAGTTCCGTGCGGTTGTAGAGAGCATCAAAGAACGAAACAAGACTGGACAACCAGTATTAGTTGGTACAGTCGCTGTTGAAACATCAGAGTTGATTTCTAGTTTGCTTAAAAAAGCTGGCGTGAAGCATGATGTTCTAAATGCGAAGAACCATTTTAGAGAAGCAGAAATTATTGAAAATGCAGGTCAAAAATCTGCCGTTACAATTGCGACTAACATGGCTGGTCGTGGTACAGATATTAAATTAGGCGAAGGTGTAAGGGAATTAGGTGGACTTGCAGTTATCGGTACAGAACGACATGAATCTCGTCGAATAGATAATCAGCTCCGTGGACGTTCAGGTCGTCAAGGTGACCCAGGGATAACACAATTTTATTTATCAATGGAAGACGAGTTAATGCGCCGTTTTGGTTCTGATAATCTGAAGACAATGATGGAAAGATTAGGAATGGACGATTCACAGCCAATTGAAAGTAAGATGGTGTCCCGTGCAGTTGAATCTGCTCAAAAACGTGTGGAAGGAAATAACTTCGACGCACGTAAAACAGTCTTATCCTATGATGATGTTCTTAGAGAACAACGGGAGATTATTTACAAACAGCGTTTCGAAGTCATTGACGCAGCTGAAAATATTCGTGACATTATTGAAAGTATGATGGAGTCTTCCATTCAGCGTGCGGTTGCTGTCCATACGCAAAATGGTGATGAAGCGAATTGGGATCTTCAAGCACTGGTCGAATATGTTCATGGTAATCTATTAGACCAAGAAGCATTTTCCATCAAAGATATTCAAGGGAAAACTCCAGAAGAAATTTCTGAAGTAATCATGGAGAAGGTACGAGCGAAATACGATGAAAAATCAACCGAACTTGCTCCAGACCAATTCCAAGAATTCCAAAAGGTAATCGTATTACGGACAGTTGACTCCAAATGGATGGATCACATTGATCAAATGGATCAGCTTCGTCAAGGTATTCATTTACGTGCTTACGGACAAAATGATCCGTTACGAGAATATCAACTTGAAGGATTTGCAATGTTTGAGGACATGATTGCAAACATTGAAGATGATGTTGCTAAATATATCATGAAGGCACAAATTCGCGAGAACTTACAGCGAGAAGAAGTCGTGAAAAATACGACAGCTGTTTCTGGTGATCAGGAAGAGAAGAAAAAAGCTCGGAAACCATTTGTAAAAACAGTAACGGTTGGTCGTAATGACCCATGCCCATGCGGCAGTGGAAAGAAATATAAAAATTGCCATGGGAAATAGTAAGTTAAGCACTCCTAATAAAAAGAGGAGTGCTTTCCTACTCATTGGCTAAAATAAATCATAGAGGTGAGCAACATGGAACTAGTAGAAATCAAACATGAATTGGAAAAAATAGCTGTAAGGATTGAAGACTTTAGGGGGTCTCTTTGACTTAGATGTCAAAAGGGAACGTGTAAAAGAATTAGAGCAAGAAATGTCTAACCCTGAGTTTTGGAATAACCAAGATAGCGCACAGAAGGTTATTAGTGAATCAAATGTTCTAAAGCATGATATACAAAGCTTTGAGAAAGTGGAAGAACAATATGAAAACCTGGAAGTTTCATATGAGTTAGTGAAGGAAGAAAATGACCAGGAACTATTTGAAGAACTTGATAAAGAATTAGAAGTATTTATTAAAGAAGTGAATGAATTTGAATTACAATTACTTCTAAGTAACCCATATGATGCAAATAACGCAATTTTAGAATTACATCCAGGTGCTGGTGGAACCGAGTCAATGGATTTCGCTGAAATGTTACTCCGCATGTATCAACGCTGGGCAGAAGACCGAAGCTTTAAAGTAGAAATATTGGATTACTTACCTGGTGAAGAAGCTGGGGTTAAAAGTGTTACACTGCTTATAAAAGGGCATAATGCTTACGGCTATTTAAAAGCGGAGAAAGGTGTCCATCGCTTAGTACGAATCTCACCTTTTGATTCATCTGGACGACGCCATACATCATTCGTTTCCTGTGATGTGACGCCGGAAATGACAGATGATGTTGATATTGAAGTACGAAACGAAGATATAAAGATCGATACTTACCGTGCAAGTGGTGCAGGCGGACAGCATGTAAATACAACAGACTCTGCTGTTCGGATTACGCATCTACCGACAAATACGATTGTTACTTGTCAAAATGAGCGGTCACAAATAAAAAACCGTGAAGCAGCAATGAAAATGCTGAAATCAAAATTATATCAAATGGAAGTCGAGAAGCAACAGCAAGAACTGGCTGAAATTCGTGGTGAACAAAAAGAGATAGGCTGGGGAAGCCAAATTCGCTCTTACGTATTCCATCCATATTCATTGGTGAAGGATCATCGCACGAATACAGAGATTGGAAATACGCAGGCAGTGATGGACGGAGAAATTGATCCATTCATCGATGCATATTTACGATCACAAATAAATTAGCAAAAATGAGAGCATCCATTATGGATTGCTCTCATTTTTAATTAGGAATTACAACAGCTTACTTACAACATAACTTCAACCAAGTGGTCTAATAGTAAGTAGGTTAACCTTTAAAAGCTTTAAAATAGTATAAAAAGGGGTATAATAGATATGATATTGTTTTCAATTTTTACATTGGGAGGGATAACAAGTGAGGAAATGGATTATCGCAACACTTTTTGGGACAGCCTTAGTACTTGGTGCATGCGGTGATGGCGACGAAGAGCCAACAGAAAATGCAACTGATAATGGTACCGAAAAAACGAATGAAGGCGGTACTGTAGATGCAGATGCAGGTGAAACAGTATTTGCGCAAAATTGTTCATCATGTCATGGTGCAGATCTATCAGGTGGGGTAGGTCCTGACTTAACTCAAGTCGGTTCAAAATATTCTGCTGAGGAAATTGCTGATATCGTCACAAACGGTACAGGTACAATGCCTCCACAAAGCGTATCTGGGGAAGACTTAGATAATTTAACAAACTGGTTAGCTGAAAAACAATAATGGTTCATAAGGTATTATGCAAAAGCTTAGATTAAGATTATCTTCAATCTAAGCTTTTTATTATTTTCCGAAGATTCGACAATATTACACCTTATTAATAAATGCGTTTCCTTTGACATGAAAATGTAATAATTTTATGTCTAAAAATCTTGTTGAAGAATGTTATACTATATCAGTGAGATAAATGGTACCTCTTTTCTTTGTAAAGAAGGTGCTTTTTCATTAGTAGATTAAGAGAGTATAATTAATTTCTCAACTACGTAATTGCAACTAAGAAAATCGTAAAGGCTTGGATATGCCAAGTACTTATAGATTCAATATCAAAGAATAACTTTAAAAAATTAAAAAGGTGATACTAATATGATATTAATGAAAGATGTATATAAAACATACTCGAATGGTGTGACAGCGCTGAGCGGGATTAATGTTGATATAAAGCAAGGCGAATTTGTCTATATTGTTGGACCAAGTGGCGCTGGAAAATCGACTTTTATTAAGTTGATGTATCGAGAAGAAAAGCCCTCTAGTGGAACAATCCTCATAAATGATATGAACTTAGCAGAATTGAAAAATAGGCAAATCCCACTGCTAAGGAGAAAAATTGGTGTTGTCTTCCAAGATTTTAAATTGCTTCCAAAACTAACAATCTATGAAAATATCGCATACGCACTTGAGGTAATTGAAGAACCCCAAGCTAATATTCGTAAGCGAGTGATGGACGTTTTAGAAGAGGTAGGCCTGAAGAATAAAGCCCGTTCTATACCAAGTGAATTATCAGGTGGAGAACAACAACGTGTGTCGATTGCACGAGCGATAGTAAATCGCCCGCAGATTGTAATTGCTGATGAACCAACTGGAAATCTGGATCCCGATACATCATGGGAAATTATGAAGACTTTTGAAGATATCAATTCAAATGGAACGACAATTATTATGGCAACGCATAGTAAAGAAATCGTAAATACGATGAAAAAGCGCGTGATAGCTATTGAAAGCAGTATGATTGTTAGGGACCAAGATCAAGGAGAATATGGTTATGAAATTTAGAACTTTAATGCGCCACATCCGGGTAGGTTGTAGAAATATTATCCGTAATGGCTGGATGACGATAGCTTCAATTGGTGCTGTGACAACTACACTGATTTTAGTATCTGTCTTTCTAGCATTGGTACTCAATTTGAATGAGATAGCTAAAAACATAGAAAATGACGTAGAAATCAAAACATTGGTTGAGCTAGGGACAAGTGAAGAGGAAGTAATTGCTTTAGGAAAACAATTAGAAGAAATAGAAGGCGTAGAATCGGTCACGTTTTCTTCGAATGATGAAGAATTGCAAGGCTTGATTGATAGTATGGGTGAAGAAGGGGAAACATGGGAGTTATTTGAACAGGATAACCCATTAAATCACGCATTTGTTGTCAGAGCTGAAGTACCGCAAGATACTGAAAAAATTGCAAAAGAGATTCAATCCTTCGATAACATTAATAAAGTTGTTTTCGGTAAAGATGTTGTCAAACAATTGTTTGAGTTTAATAATTATGCAAGGGTAATCGGAATTGCATTAATTGTTGCGCTAGTATTTACAGCAATCTTCCTTATTTCGAATACAATAAAGATAACAATTATTGCTCGAAGTACGGAAATAGGGATTATGAAACTTGTTGGTGCAACAAATGGATTTATCAGATGGCCATTCTTTATTGAAGGGTTACTGCTAGGTGTTTTAGGATCGGTTATTCCAATTGCAATTGTACTCGGTGGCTACTACTACTTGGATTCAGCAGTAATTGATACGATATCTTTCAGTTTTGTAGAGTTATTGCCGTTCAATCCGTTTGCATGGCAGCTGTCACTTCTAGTTTTAGCTATCGGTGCAATTATCGGAGTTTGGGGTAGTGTCATGAGTATTCGTAAATATTTAAAAGTTTAATAGAAAACAATGATTTGCTCCCATCCCTTCGAAAGGGATGGGAATGAATTAAATTAATACATAGCAGATTATGTAAATCACCATAGAATATCGAAAGTAAAATGAAAAGAAAAGAGGAATAAATGTAATGAAAAAGGTTTTCAAATATGTTTTAGTAGCGGGACTAGTTCTTACTGTTAGTTCAGCAAATGTTCCCTATCTTTCTGCGGAAACAATCGATGACTTAGACAAAGAAATCAATAATCTAGAACGGGAAAAGCAAGAGCTTGAAAGCAAGAAAAACACCATTGAGAATGATAAGACTAATAATGATAGTAAAATCCAAGATAATTTGAGCAAGCAAACAACGGTCGAACAGGAAATAAGTAATATTGACGAACAATTGACTAAAACGAACAATGATATTTATGAAAAAGAAAAAGAGATTAAAGAAACAGACAAAGAGATAAAAGATTTAAATAGTCGAATTGAGAAATTAAAGGAAGAAATTATTGTTTTAGAACAAAGAATTGAAGAACGTAATGTTTTACTAAAAGACCGTCTTCGTACAATTCAGCAAAATGGTGGAGAAATGCAATACATAGAAGTATTGTTCGGTGCACAAAGTTTCGGGGATTTCATTAGCCGATCTTCAGCAGTAAATACGATTATGGATCAGGATAAAACAATAATGGAAGAGCAAGCAGCAGATAAGAAGACATTAGAAGATAATAAAGAGGAAGTTGAAGTTAAAAAAGTAGCTGTTGAAGATAAGAAAAAATTAATTGAAGGCCAAAAACAAGAGTTAGTAGCATTAAAGGGTCAATTAGATAACCAAATGGACGAAAAAGCTACATTGATGGCACAGCTAGAAGAAGAGCATGGACAACTGGAAGAAATAAAATTAACGCTAGAAGATGAACAAGAAATTTTACGTGCAGAAGAATTATCTAAAGCACAAGCAATCGCACTTGCACAAAATAAAAAAGGGGAATTAGAACAGGCTGCAAGAGAAGAAGCAGCAAGAATAGCAGCTGAAAAGGCGGCAGCAGAGCAAGAAGCAGCTGAAAGAGCAGCATCTGAGAGAGCAGCATCTGAGAGAGCTTCATCTGAGAAAGCTTCATCTGAAAAGTCAACTAATAAAGTAGCATCAGCAAATCCAACTCCACCTAAGCAATCGAATCAATCAAGTAATGTAAGTAGTGGTGGTACCTTTATTTATCCAGCGTCAGGACCAATTACTTCTTCATTCGGACCTAGAATACATCCGATTTTTGGTGGTCAAGGTTCACACAATGGAATTGATTTCGGTGTTGCTTCAGGTACAACATTAGTTGCACCGGCAGATGGTGTTGTAAGTACAGCTAGATATATGAATAGCTTTGGTAATGTGATCATGATTTCCCACCATATTAATGGTAAAACATATACAACAGTTATGGCACATTTAAGTAGAATTTCAGTTTCACCAGGACAAACAGTAAGTCAAGGGGAAGCAATTGGGGCAACTGGAAATACAGGAGATTCAACAGGTCCACATCTTCACTTTGAAGTTCATATCGGTGGTTATGGAAATCCTGTAAACCCATTATCTTATCTTCGTTAATAGATGACTATCAACTAAATAAATGATTGATTTCACAAGGCATCACACTTTTGTTGTGATGCCTTTTTCGCACAGTCTCACTCGTGAAATCTAATTTGGTGGCCGCTTTCCCTCCGACGACCGCTGAGAAAATATACTACGCTTACCGCGGGGAGCTGGTGGGCCATCTTGTGCTGCCACCCTTCGAAGTCTCACCTAGGCTCTTCTTCCCGCAGGACAAGGAAGGCTTCGACATCGATACATCGCACTAAGAAAATCGTACATTATTTTCGAGGAGTCTTCGTGTAGATTCTCCGCTGGGTTTCTGATAAAACTAGCGATATAGAAATAGCAACCGCACCAGTTATAGTTATCATCTTTAATCTTCGCTACGGATAGAAGATTAATGCAGTCGCAAACTTGCATATTTTAAGAGCCTGGTTTGCTAGCTGCAATAGAAACTGTAACTAGTTCACACTTTATACCATCTTATCTCTATCATCATAATACTTGGTGACAATCTGTTTGTAACAGATGATTGCAAGATGAGAAAGCTTGAGTCAAATTTATAAGAAAACAGCTTTTGTAAATATTAAGTATTAATGGAATACAAAGTGAAAAATATAGTCAGATGGAGCAGATAATGGTATGCTTTTCTATATCACATCATTAAATGAGCCACGATAACTGCTCGTTCGTAATATGTAATCAGGTAATTAAGCAATACTTGTAAGCTAAAGAATTAACAATATCGAGGTGGAAGAATGAAGATGAAAAAGTCACAGATCATTTTATTATTAGCCGCAGCATTAGTGTTAGGATTTGCTGGTGCTTACTCTGGTGTAAAATTTGCACAGCCAGAAATTGAAGGGCAGCCGAATACAATCGTAGAAGAAAGTACAGGAGAAAAAGCAAAACAAAGCTCAGGGAACTTAGAAAAGGTTACACAGGCATTTGCCCTAATCAAGGGAAATTACTTAGAAGATGTAGAAGATACACAGCTCGTTGAAGGTGCGATTGAGGGGATGCTTGCAACTCTTGAAGACCCACATAGCTCTTATATGGATGTAGAAACGATGAGTCAATTTAATGACCAAATCGAGTCTTCATTTGAAGGTATCGGTGCTGAAGTAAGTATGGTGAATGGGATTGTGACTATTGTTGCACCAATCAAAGAATCACCAGCTGAAAAAGCAGGATTAAGACCAAATGACCAAGTATTAACCGTAGATGGCGAGAGTTTGGAAGGGTTAAATTTAAACGAGGCAGTTGGAAAAATCCGTGGTGAAAAAGGATCTGAAGTTGTATTAGAAATTCAACGAACAGGAGCTTCCGAGCCTTTTGCAGTTACGATAACTCGTGATGAAATACCTGTCGAAACGGTTTATAATAAAATTGAAACAATCGATGGAAAGCAAACGGGTATTCTAGAAGTAACGAATTTTTCTACGAATACTGCAAAGGAATTTAGTGAACAATTGACAATGCTTGAAGAAGAAGGAATTGAAGGTCTAGTAATTGATGTACGTGGTAATCCGGGCGGACTATTAGATGTAGTCGAGGATATGCTGGAGCAATTTGTACCGAAAGACATCCCATATATTCAAATAGAGGACCAAGATGGCGAAAAAACACCGATTTACTCTGATTTGGATGAAAAGAAACCATATCCAATTAGTGTATTAATTGATGAAGGAAGTGCATCTGCTTCGGAAATATTGGCAGTTGCAATGAAGGAATTAGGCTATGATGTTGTTGGTCAAACAAGCTATGGAAAAGGGACGGTTCAACAAGCAATTCCATTAGGTGATGGTAGTTCCATTAAGCTAACGATGAATAAGTGGTTGTCACCTAAAGGAGAATGGATTAATGAAAAAGGTGTCGAACCAACCATTGATGCTAAACAGCCTGAATATTTTTATACTAATCCCATCATTATTGAAGAACCGCTTCGTGTAGACCATACAGGAGAGGCGATTGCAAATATGCAATTAATGTTATCAGGTATAGGTTACGAAACTGGTCGAATAGATGGTTATTTTAATAAGGAAACTGAAGAAGCTGTAAAACAATTCCAAGCAGATCAGAAACTAGAGTCTACTGGAATCGTTGATGAGGAAACAGCAGGTATGATAGAAGCAAAACTCATTGAAAAGATTCGCAGCGGTGAAGATGATCAACAATTAGAAACAGCTTTAAAAGAGATTTATAAATAAGTATTACTTGTGGTACTACATTCATTCCGCGGGACATGTTCTCGCGGATTTTCATTCAGTAGCTATCCAAAATATAGAGACTATTTTGCTGCATAGGTGCAACTTTATTTGAAGGCATGATGACAGCCCAGACTTTTCTTTTATTCGATTAACCCGCATGGACTGAATGTAATAGCGTTACTGATTGAAGGTTATGATCAAAAGCAGGGATAAATCTATTGCATATCGAATGAATAGGTAAGAGCTAACAAGAGATGGAAGGTGATCGAGATGGTAGAAATATGGTTAATAGAATTACTCAAAGGGATTGGGAAAGTTTTTCTAAATCCCTTAATATATTGGTCATTAGTGCTCCTTTTTTTTGCGGGGTATTTTCGAATTAAAAGCGAACGATTGAATTTCGGTGTAAAGGTATTTGGTTTATTTTCAGAATGGAAAAACACATGGGTAACAGCCCTAATTTCCGGAACCATTCTTTCCTTAATTATGCTTGGTTCAGGCTTCGTATTTTCATATAACACGATACTATTATTAAGTGCTATCACAATTTTACTAAGTATTGGAATGCGGTTTACAATGCTTTCTCCAAGCTATACATTAGGGATTACAATTATTTTGCTATTATTCTTACCGTTAATATTAGAAAATCAATCCTACATAGACCCAGGTTTCTTTTCAGGAGTAAATTTCTCGTCCTTAGTAATTCTGCTGGGTTTACTTCTGTTTGTAGAGGCAATTCTAATTCAAAATGTGAAGCGTAATAAGACATACCCTAGCCTTGTCTTGGGAAATCGTGGGATATGGATTGGACAGCATCGATTAAAGAAGTTTGCTCTCATTCCATTCTTCATCCTCGTTCCAACTGGAATGATTACACCTTTCGCACCATTTTGGCCGTATTTTTCGATTGGCGGAGAGTCATTCAGCATCTTACTTGTTCCATTTGTGCTTGGGTTTGATTTTTTTGTCAGGGGGAGTCTGCCAAAAAATGCGGCAAGGAAACTTGCTAAATCGATTACCATATTGAGTATTTTAGTTGTTCTTATTGGCATTGGCAGCATATATGCACCAAGCTTAGCACTCGTTGCAGTAATCATCGCTATCTTTGGAAGGGAATGGATTCAATATCGCTACAAAGTGAATGACCGTGCAGATGTACCATATTTTCATCCAGAAGATAAAGGCATGAAAATACTAGGAATCATTCCTGGTACACCTGCAGAACGTCTCGATATACTGATCGGTGAATCAATTATTAAAGTCAATGGGATAAAAATTAACTCAGAACAAGATTTTTACAGCGCACTGCAAAGCAGTGGTGCATACTTCAAATTAGAAGTTGTTGATGATGCGAATGAAATGCGATTTGTTCAAGGTGCATTTTATGAAGGGGATCATCATGAATTGGGATTAATTTTCACAACAAAGCCGTACCGAGAAAAATCGAAGCGAAAGAATATTAGTTAAGCTTACAGTTGGCATTAAGTTGGGGGGGAAATAATATGCAGTTTGTATTTGATTTAGATGGAACCATTTGTTTTAAGGGGCAGCCGGTAGCAGGTAAAATTCTTGATGCTTTAGCTGCATTAACAAAAGATGGAGATGAGGTAATATTTGCTTCTGCAAGACCAATTCGCGATATGCTTCCTGTCATAAGGGAGGATTTCCACTCGTACACAATGATCGGCGGCAATGGTTCGCTTATTTCCCAAAATGGAAAGATTGTCTATTCAAAGTCTTTTAGTGATAGAGAATTGCTTGATATACGCAGACTAATCGAGTCATTTGACGTGAAATATTTAATTGATGGGGAATGGGATTATTCGTATACTGGTCCAAATCACCATCCAATTTTGCAAAATTTAGATTCTGCTAAACTAGCTATGAATGTGAAGTTGGAATCGCTAGCATCTATTGTTAAAATCTTGATATTAGAATCAAATGACAACGAACTATTAGAGGAAGAATTATCCAAATTAAATATAACTATTCATAAACATGGAGACGAAAATGTGTTCGATTTAAGTCCCAGGGGAATTGATAAATGGAGCGCACTTCAGCAATTAGGTGTTCAGCGTGGAAATTATATTGCCTTTGGAAACGATGCGAACGATCGAACAATGTTTGAAAATGCCGTGCATACAGTTATGATCGGTTACCATCAACAGTTGGCACCATTGTCAAAAGAAACGATTCAGGCTGAAGAGGATCCGGAAGATGCAATAATTGAGAAGATACATGAGCTTGCGGGTAAGTATAAATTAATAGAATCCTAATATCAAAAAGGGGATACGATCATGCTGATTAAACCGAAGAAATTGCAACGAGGAGATAAAGTAGCTACTGTTAGTCCCTCCTGGGGAGGGGCTGGCGATCCCGAACTAAAATGGCGATATGAGCAAGGAGTAAAACGGCTTGAAAAAGTATTTGGACTTCAAGTTGTGCCGATGCCGAATAGCTTAAAGGGGTCCAAATATAATTATGAGAATCCTGAAGCACGTGCAGCTGATTTGAATGCCGCATTTGCAGATAAAACAATTAAGGGAATCATTGCGAATATTGGTGGAGAAGATAGTATTCGATTACTCCCTTACATTGATCTCAAGGCAATGCGGGAAAATCCCAAGGTATTTATGGGGTATTCTGATGTGACCATTTCTCATCTATTTTGTCATAAAGCAGGTATCTCTAGCTTTTATGGACCTGCAATTCTAACGGACTTTGCTGAAAATGTGGAAATGGATGCATATACGGTTGATAAAATAGAGCGGACGTTGTTTTCCAATGAAATAATTGGCGAAATTCAACCAGCAGAAGAATGGACAAGTGAATTTCTGGAATGGGATATCGTCAATAAAGATACACGACGGAAGCTGCAACCGAATAATGGGTATGAAGTATTACTAGGCAGTGGGACTGTAAAAGGTCGCTTAATTGGCGGTTGTATCGAAGTTTTAGAGTTTGCAAAAGGAACAATCCTTTGGCCAGAAGAAAAATACTGGCAGGATAGTATTCTATTTTTTGAAACATCAGAAGAGAAGCCTGCACCAGAATTGTTAAAGTATTGGCTAAGAAATTATGCTTCACAAGAGATTTTGCAAAAAGCAAACGGGATTATTTTTGGCAAACCACAAGATGAGACCTATTATGACGAATATAAAGAAGTAATTTTACAGGTAATGAAAGAATATAAACTTGAACATTTACCAATACTCTATAATCTGAACTTCGGCCACACAGAACCGAAGTTTATCTTGCCATACGGAGCAATGGCGGAAATTGATTGCACAAAAGCGACATTTTCCATCTTAGAAAGTGGCGTAAGCTAATAAGAACTTCCACCATACAACAAACTGGTGGAAGTTTTTTCTATTGGCCGTTTTCTCAAATATTTATTGTTTTTCAGCTATGGATGATTATTAGAGTTGATATTAAGGATATGGAATCTTGGGTTTTTAGATTCTGCATTATCCTCAGTGGAAGAAATACACTGAGACTCCTGCGGGAAGAAGAGCTAGATGTGACTCTGAAGTGCGCCAGCACAAAGAGGCTCATCAGTTCCCCTAAGGTGCGCGCAGTGTATTTCTGGAGCGATAGCCAAGGATGCAAATATCATTCAAAATAAGCTTCATTTTATATAAATAGCAACAAACTAAGCAAAAATGATTCTTCCATCCTTTTTATGGGTAAAATAAACATAGACATCCAATGCATTATAATCGAATATTTGTTCGTTATTTGTTAAAATAGATTATATAATATGGTAGAATAGGGATAGAAGGAACGGAGGCGTGTTGATTGAAAAATAAATTTGAACTAGTTTCGCAATATCAACCAGCCGGAGATCAACCAACGGCAATTAAAGAAATTACCGAGAAAGTTTTAGCAGGACAGCGATATCAAACATTACTCGGTGCAACAGGAACAGGAAAAACCTTTACAATCTCTAATGTTGTCCAAGAAATTAATCGACCAACACTTGTGATTGCCCACAATAAAACATTAGCTGGACAGTTATATAGTGAGTTTAAAGAGTTTTTCCCGAACAATGCTGTCGAGTATTTTGTAAGCTATTATGATTATTACCAACCAGAAGCATATGTCCCATCTACAGATACCTTTATTGAGAAAGATGCGAGCATCAATGATGAAATTGATAAACTACGTCACTCTGCAACCTCTTCTTTATTTGAACGTGAAGATGTGTTAATTGTTGCAAGTGTTTCATGTATATATGGTCTCGGTAATCCAGAAGAATACCGTAACCAAGTACTCTCGATTCGAATGGGAATGGAAAAGGATCGGGATCAATTATTACGTAATCTTGTAGATATTCAATATGCAAGAAATGATATTAATTTCCAGCGCGGAACGTTTCGAGTACGAGGGGATTCCGTAGAAATTATTCCAGCATCAAGAGAAGAAAATTGTTATCGCATCGAATTTTTCGGTGATGAAATTGACCGTATTCGTGAGGTCGATGCATTAACAGGAGAAATTATTGGTGATCGAGAGCATATAGCAATTTTCCCTGCATCTCACTTCGTTACAGGGGAAGAAAAGATGAAGCTGGCAATTAAAAATATTGAATTGGAATTAGAGGAACAGTTAAAAAAAATGCGGGCGGAAAATAAGCTGTTAGAAGCACAGCGACTTGAGCAAAGGACCAATTATGATTTAGAAATGATGAATGAAATGGGCTTTTGTTCTGGGATTGAAAACTATTCCCGTCATTTAACTTTACGAGAAGCAGGGGCAACACCTTATACACTAATCGATTATTTCCCAGAGGATTTTCTTATAGTTGTCGATGAGTCCCATGTTTCCTTGCCGCAAATTAGGGGCATGTATAATGGAGACCAAGCGAGAAAACAAGTTCTGGTTGACCATGGATTTAGACTTCCCTCTGCACTTGATAATCGGCCATTAAAATTTGAAGAGTTTGAGGCAAAAGCGAAACAATTTGTATTTGTTTCAGCGACACCTGGTCCATATGAGCTGGAGCATACTCCGGAAATGACAGAACAAATTATTCGTCCAACTGGATTATTAGATCCTGAAATTGAAATCCGCCCTATTGAAGGACAAATTGATAATTTAATAGGAGAAATCAATAAACGAGTCGATAAAAATGAGCGTGTTCTAGTTACGACGTTAACGAAGAAGATGTCAGAGGATTTGACTGATTATTTAAAAGAGCTTGGTATGAAGGTTGCCTACTTGCATTCAGAGATTAAAACATTGGAGCGAATTGAAGTCATCCGTGATTTACGAGTAGGGAAATACGATGTCTTAATTGGAATAAACTTACTGCGGGAAGGTTTAGACATCCCAGAAGTATCTCTTGTTGCTATTCTTGATGCTGATAAAGAAGGGTTCTTACGTTCGGAACGCTCCCTTATTCAAACGATGGGACGTGCAGCACGGAATGAGAATGGTAGAGTAATTATGTATGCAGATAAAATAACGAATTCGATGCAGTTGGCGATAGATGAAACGAATCGTCGTCGGGAAATTCAAATGGCATATAATGAAAAACACCATATCACACCAAAAACCATTAAGAAGGAAATTCGTGATGTTATTCAAGCGACGATCGCGGCTGAAGAGCAAACAGAATATGAAAGCCCTACAAAGAAATTAACGAACCTATCGAAGAAAGAAAAAGAAAAAGTAATCAATCAAATGGAGAAGGAAATGAAGGAAGCCGCCAAGTCGCTTGATTTTGAAAAGGCTGCAGAACTTCGTGATATTATCTTTGAATTGAAAGCGGGAGCGTGATGATAGCATGTCAAGGAAGAAAATTGAAATATTAGGTGCAAGAGCAAATAATTTAAAAAATATTGATCTATCAATTCCTAAAAACAAATTAGTCGTTGTAACTGGACTATCTGGTTCAGGAAAATCATCACTCGCCTTTGATACGATTTATGCAGAGGGGCAACGGCGTTATGTTGAATCCCTATCTGCTTATGCAAGACAATTTTTAGGACAAATGGATAAGCCAGATGTGGATTCAATCGAAGGATTATCGCCAGCAATTTCAATTGACCAAAAAACAACAAGTAAAAATCCAAGATCAACTGTTGGAACGGTGACAGAAATCTATGACTATTTACGATTACTGTATGCAAGAGTGGGGAGACCAACATGCCCAAAACACGGCATTGAAATTAGCTCGCAAACGGTACAGCAAATGGTCGATCGTATTTTGGAATATCCCGAACGGACAAAGATTCAAATTCTAGCACCAATTATTTCTGGACGTAAGGGCGAACATGTAAAAGTCTTTGAAAAGCTGAAACAAGAAGGATATGTTCGAATTCGCGTAGATAAAGAAATGCGGGAAGTAACCGAAGAAATCAAGCTGGAAAAGAATAAAAAGCATTCAATTGAAGTTGTTGTCGATCGAATTGTTGTCAAAGAAGGAATTACTGGACGTCTAAGTGATTCAATCGAAACGGCACTTGGTCTAGGGGAAGGAACAATAATAGTCGATGTAATCGGTGAAGAGGAATTGACCTTCAGTGAGAATCATGCATGTCCAATTTGCGGTTTTTCAATTGGTGAGCTCGAACCTCGATTATTTTCATTTAACAGTCCATTCGGAGCGTGTCCTACATGTGATGGATTGGGAACTAAATTAGAGGTTGATGTTGATTTAGTAATTCCTGACTATGAAAGGACACTGAATGACGGTGCAATAGCGCCGTGGGAACCAATTAGCTCGCAGTATTACCCACAGCTGCTGAAAAGTGCTTGTGATCATTTTAATATTGATATGGATATTCCAGTTAAAGATATTCCGAAAGAACAACTTGATATTATTCTATATGGTAGTGGCAAAGAAAAAATTCATTTCTATTATGAAAATGAATTTGGTAATATCCGTGATACCGATATTTTATTCGAAGGGGTCATCAATAATGTTAAACGACGTTATCGCGAGACATCTTCTGAATTTATTCGTGAAACATTAGAAAAATATATGGCGCAAAGCGCATGTAAAACCTGTAAAGGCCATCGTCTGAAACAAGAAGCTTTAGCGGTGTTAATCAATGGTTTTCACATTAGTAATGTAACAGATTACTCAATTGCTGAATCATTGGAGTTCTTTAAGCATCTTGAACTAACAGAAAAAGAACAACAAATTTCTAAAATGATTTTGAAGGAAATTGATAATCGTCTGGAATTCTTATTAAATGTTGGGCTTGATTATTTAACGCTATCACGTACTGCGGGTACCTTATCTGGTGGAGAGGCACAGCGGATACGCTTAGCAACACAGATTGGTTCAGCATTAACTGGTGTCCTTTATGTCCTTGATGAACCATCAATAGGACTTCATCAGCGTGATAATGATCGGCTAATTGAAACATTACAGCATATGCGTGATTTAGATAATACATTAATCGTAGTCGAGCATGATGAAGATACGATGCGTGCAGCAGACTGGTTGATTGATATTGGCCCAGGGGCTGGAGAACATGGTGGCCAAGTGATTGCAAGTGATACACCAGAAAATGTTATCAACAATCCAAATTCCTTGACTGGTCGATATCTAGCTGGCAAAGAATTTATTGCATTACCAGCAGAACGACGAAAAGCAGATAAACGAAAAATAGAAATTGTTGGTGCTGCGGAAAATAATCTTAAGAATGTTTCCGTAAAAATCCCAATTGGTTTAATGACTGTCGTTACCGGAGTATCAGGCTCTGGAAAAAGTACTCTAGTTAATGAAATTTTATATAAATCTCTTGCTAAACAACTTTACCGTGGTAAACATAAACCTGGAAAACATAAAGCTATTAAAGGGCTGGAGAACATAGAGAAAGTAATTGATATTGATCAATCACCTATTGGCCGAACGCCAAGATCAAACCCAGCAACCTATACAAGTGTGTTTGACGATATCCGCGATGTATTCGCACAAACCAACGAAGCAAAGGTGCGTGGCTATAAGAAGGGCCGCTTTAGTTTTAATGTAAAAGGTGGCCGCTGTGAAGCTTGCCGTGGCGATGGTATTATCAAAATCGAAATGCATTTTCTCCCTGATGTTTATGTCCCATGTGAGGTATGTCATGGAAAACGTTATAACCGCGAAACGCTGGAAGTTAAATATAAAGGTAAGTCTATTGCAGATATCTTGGATATGCGCATTGAAGATTCTGTAGAATTTTTTGCACCGATACCAAAGATTAAACGCAAACTGGAAACGTTAAATGATGTTGGTCTTGGTTATGTTACATTGGGACAGCCGGCAACCTCATTGTCTGGTGGAGAAGCACAGCGGGTGAAGCTGGCTAGCGAACTTCATAAACGTTCTAACGGAAAAACGGTTTATATTCTTGATGAACCAACAACAGGACTACATGTAGATGATATTAAACGATTATTAGTTGTCTTGAAACGACTGGTGGATAATGGAGATACAGTTGTAATCATTGAGCATAATTTAGATGTGATTAAGACCGCAGACCATATTATCGATTTAGGTCCTGAAGGTGGAGACCGAGGTGGCACAATTGTTGCAACTGGAACACCTGAAGAAATAGCTGAAGCTACTGATGTTTCGTATACAGGGCGTTATTTAAAGGAAGTTTTAGAACGTGATCGTCAGCGGATGGAGGAATTAATTGAAACAAAAGAAAAAATCAGCACGAAATAAAAGGAAGGCAGTAAGTAGTATAACAGCTATTTACTGCCTTACGTCTTTCTCAGGCAAAGTATTCACTGTTTCTTTCACTCAAAACAAGGGTAAGCCTAATATAAGAGGGCAAACAAATCACCAGAAGTTACAGTGGCTCTGATATTAGAACATATACAACCTGCCAAGCGATAGTTCCTAGTTACAGTTGATATAAAGTGCGAACTAGTGAAAATTGTGATTTCAGATCTGGGTGGGGAGGTGCTATTAGAGTCTTCATTCCTCGAGCTAAATCAATTACGATCACTAGTAGGTTTGCCATTTCTAGTTACTGCACTATCTCCAGCGGAAGAAATACACGAAGACTCCTGCGGGAAGCAGAGCCTAGGTGAGACTTCGAGGTGCGCAAGCACAAGAAGGCTCACCAGCTCCCCTAAGGTGCGCTCCGTGTATTTCTGGAGCGACTGGTCTGAGAATCCGTAGCACATTAAAACAGTTCGCACTTTAAATAGTAATAAACAATACAAAATGAACCTACATGAAAATTATTGCTATGCTAAAAGTACAGGAAGAAACCTAGCAATCAAAATTATGATATTATAGTAACGTGAATATGAATGTTTGCCTCATAGTTAATGAATAGGAGGAAGAAATTCCATGAGTTTTCAACAACAAATAATTAATGAACTTCATGTAAAACCAGTGATAGATCCTAAAGAGGAGATCCGTAATCGAATTGATTTTCTTAAAGTATATTTATCGAAATCTACTTCCAATGGATTTGTATTAGGTATTAGTGGTGGGCAAGATTCTACCTTGGCTGGTAAACTAGCACAATTAGCCGTAGAAGAATTGCGAAGTGAAGGTAAGGATGCAAGCTTTACTGCTGTTCGATTGCCATATATGCAACAGGCAGATGAAGAGGACGCACTGCTAGCATTAGATTTTATCAAACCAGATAAATCGATTACCTTAAATATTACTCAGGCTGTAGATGCGTTTACTGCAAGCTATTTAACTGCAGCGGACGAGGAGTTGAGTGATTTTGATAAAGGGAATGTGAAGGCAAGAATCAGGATGATTGCACATTATGCAATTGGTGGAATGAATGATTTACTTGTGATTGGAACAGACCACGCAGCAGAAAATGTAACAGGCTTTTATACGAAATATGGTGATGGTGGGGCTGATGTTTTGCCACTTGCAGGATTAAATAAACGTCAAGGACGTGCACTATTGAAAGAACTGGGTGCGATAGATAGACTGTATTTGAAGGTGCCAACAGCAGATCTACTCGACCATAAGCCACTGCAGTCAGATGAAACGGAATTAGGGATAAGCTATGATGTGCTTGATGATTACCTAGAAGGAAAGGTTGTAGCTGCAGAGGATGCGGCTAAAATTGAAGCCCGTTATCTAATTTCTCAGCATAAACGACACCAGCCAGCTTCAATGTTTGATGCTTGGTGGAAGTAATCTGTTATATAGAATGGATAGAAAGTTGGAGATGTTACTGTGAAGCCAATTGAAATTGATAAAGTACAAGAGATGTTACAGGAATTTGAAAATAAAGAGGTTTATGTCCACCTCGAGACAACCAACGGGGCTTATGCAAGTCATATTAATGAGAGGGCTTATAATGTTGGGGCGTATATTCGTAATGCTAAGCTTTCATTCAGCAAAGCCAAAATAGTTGGCAATGGGAGATCCTATCGTGTTGGTTTAAAGACAGAAATAGGCTGGGTTTATGCAGAAGGATTATCCGATTGGGTTATCAACGAGGATAAACAGCTACTATTAGCTGGACATGATCGTGAAGGGCGTCTGATGGTTGCTCTTGAAATAAGTGAAGCACCGTTTAAATAAACAGGAAATAGGTGGTCGTTATGGAAAAACATGTTGTTGTTATTTATCCACATCCGGATGATGAAGCATTTGGTGCTGCGGGAACAATTGCTAAATTTCGCAATGAAGGCGTTCCCGTTACATATTTATGTGGAACATTAGGTGAGATGGGAAGAAATATGGGTACACCTACATATGCAAACCGAGAATCTCTTCCAGGTATTCGTAAAAAGGAACTAATCAAAGCGTGTGAAGTTCTGGATATCGATTTAGAAATGCTAGGATACCGTGACAAGACAATTGAATTTGAAGATAGAAAGGAAATGGCAGCAAATCTGAAAGGCTATTTAGATAAAATAAAGCCAAGCCTCGTAATTACACATTACCCAGATTATGCAGTTCATCCTGACCATAATGCATTTGGTGCAGCAGCTATTGAAGCGGTCGCACAAATGAACCCAGAGAATCGTCCAACCATTTGGGCACAAGCTTTTTCTAATAATCACCTTGAAGCATTAGGAGCGCCAGATATTACCAATGATATTACTCCGTTCTTTGATAAAAAGCTGGAGGCAATATTAGCTCATGATTCGCAAGCAAATGTCTCACTTAATTTGCAACGGCCGAATGAGGATCCTGCAATGGATGCGAAAGAGCGTGCTAAATTGCGTTTAGGGGTAGAGCAATTTTATACCTGGGAATTTTAGTTCAGACGATTTAGCTGGTACAATACGCAACAATCTTGGAATAATTAACCACGTAAGATCACAAAAAACGTAGGCGCACTGCCTACGTTTTTTGGCAAGGCAGTTTTCAGGCTTGGTGACAACGAAGTTTTCTAATGCTACAATTAGAATCAGTTAGCGAAATTGAATGGAGGGATTAATGAAAGATGGGAATAACAGTAAGAACAAGAGACTTAGTAGACAATTTTAATTTGACATTAATTGCAGGAAAAGATGGCTTACATAGAGAAATTATCACCAGCGATATTTCGCGTCCTGGTATGGAAATGACTGGATATTTCAAATATTATCCAAAGGAAAGATTACAGTTGATCGGGAAAACAGAAATGGCATATTTCCTAGAACTTACGGATGAAGAAAAGAGAGATCGTGCCGAACGACTTTGTACAGATATTACCCCGGGAATAATTATTTCAAGAGGGATGAAGGTTCCTGAGATATTGATCGAGGCTGCAAATGAAGCAGGTGTACCAATTCTGCGGTCACCTAGAAAAACAACGAGGGTTATTAGTCGGATTACCAATTTCCTTGAAGGGAAATTTGCTCCTTTTACAGCTATTCATGGTGTATTAGTAGATATATATGGTGTTGGGGTACTAATAACAGGTCAGAGCGGAGTCGGTAAAAGTGAGACAGCATTGGAGCTTGTAAAGCGCGGACATCGACTAGTTGCGGATGATAATGTAGAAATTAGACAAGAAGATTACGATAGCCTAATCGGAAATGCCCCACCACTAATTGAACATATGCTGGAAATTCGCGGTCTTGGTATCATTAACGTAATGACTTTATTTGGTGCTGGGTCTGTTAGAACAAAAAAGCGGATATCAATGGTAATTACCCTGGAAAACTGGGAAGAAGGCAAGCAGTATGAGCGCTTAGGTCTTGATGATAATCAAATGAAAATTATGGATGTTCACTTACCAAATGCAACCATACCTGTTCGGCCTGGAAGAAACCTCGCAGTTATTATTGAGGTTGCAGCAATGAATTTTCGACTGAAAAGAATGGGAGTAAACGCAGCACAGGAATTCTCTGATCGTTTAACAAATATGATTGAGCATGAAAAAGACTCTTTAAAATAGGGGATGGTTAGATGATTTATAATGTTGCACCGATAGATCGCGTATTTTTGGAAATTGGTCCTCTAACCATTTATTGGTATGGTGTGATTATTGCAGCTGGAGCTGCACTAGGACTATGGCTAGCGATGAAAGAGGCAGATCGCTTAAGGCTTAATAAGGAATTATTGATTGATTTTATCGTCTTTGCTGTTCCAATAGCAATTATTTTTGCACGGATTTATTATGTGATTTTTGAATGGGAGCGATACGCCAATGGCCCATGGTGGGGTGTATTTGCAATCTGGGAAGGTGGAATTGCAATCCATGGTGCTGTTATAGGGGGAGTCTTAACGGCGATTGTTTTTGCTCGAGTTAGAAAGATATCCTTTTGGCAATTAGCAGATATTGTTGCACCAAGCCTTATTTTAGGACAAGCAATTGGCCGCTGGGGGAATTTCATGAATCAAGAGGCACATGGTGGACCAATCTCAGAAGATTCGATTGCTACGTTTTATCAGGTGCTGCCAGATTTTATTATGAACCAAATGACAATTGATGGTGTCACATACCATCCAACATTTTTATATGAATCAACATGGAATATACTCGTCTTCGTACTATTACTATTATTGCGCAGAATGAATGTTTTACGTGGAGAAATATTCTTAAGCTATATTATTTTCTATTCGATTGGACGCTATTTCATTGAAGGAATGCGAACAGATAGTTTATATGTTATTGGTGAACTGAGAACGGCTCAGCTTCTGTCGATTGTGTTAATTATTATTGGTATTATATTGATCATCTATCGTCGGAAAACAACGACTGTCAGATATAATGATGTTCCACCTCCGGAGAAAAAATCACCAAAGAATGGCAACAAAGCAAGGAAGCAAAAGAAGAGAAAATAACAATAATAAGTTAATTTGCAAGGTGGGATATTGAATGAATGGGATATTGAAACGTGGATTTTTACAAGGTTTAACAACAACTTGGACGTTAGGAAAGGTTATTTTTCCGATTACGTTAATTGTGACAATATTACAATTTACGCCTGTGTTACCTTGGATTATTGAACAATTAGAGCCAATCATGGGTTTGATTGGCCTGTCAGGAGAAGCAGCAGTCCCGCTAGTTCTCGGTAACACCTTAAATTTATATGCGGGTATTGCTGCTATTGTCTCTTTTGATTTTAGTGTAAAAGAGGTATTCATTATGGCAATGATGCTTTCTTTCTCACATAATCTGTTTATAGAATCTGCTGTTGCCTCAAGAGTTGGAGTGCGATGGTGGATTATTGTTGGAGTTCGCGTGTTCCTCGCGATATTCGCTGCGTTTGTAATAAATTTATTATGGAGCGGTGGTGGAGAACTTGCACAATATGGTTTAATATCTGCAACTGAGGTAGCGCCAGTCGGATGGGGAGAAATTATCCTGCATGGTATCGAAACAGCAATAATCGCTATTATACAATTGGCATTAATTGTTATTCCATTAATGATTATCATGCAATTTTTACGTGAAAAAGGCTGGCTTACGAAGCTATCCAATTTACTTGCACCGTTCATGAAATTCCTTGGGATGGATAAGAGTGCATCGATGACAATGGTTGCTGGTTTAACGATTGGTCTAGCTTATGGTGCAGGTCTAATGATTCAAGCAGTAAAAGAAGATGGTGTTTCTAAAAAGGATATGTATCTTGCACTAATCTTTCTTGTTTCTTGTCATGCCGTAGTAGAGGATACGCTAGTCTTTATCCCATTAGGAATTCCAGTTTGGCCATTATTGGTTATTCGATTATCAACAGCAATTATTATGACTATCATCGTCGCCTTTTTCTGGAGACGTGCAGAGAATAGTAAACGGAAGGAAGCAAAAAATGAACATAGATACGGTACTTTTTGATTTAGATGGAACACTAATTGATACGAACCAGCTTATTATCGATTCATTTAAGTATACTTTTAATCACTATCAACTAACATTTACAGAAGAAGAGATAATCGATTTTAATGGACCGCCACTAATCGAAACATTTCATAATATTGATCCGGATCGGGTAGAAGAAATGATTGCAAAGTATCGGGAACATAATCTTGCGGAACATGATAATTATGTTAAAGCTTTTCCACTAGTAAGGGAAACCTTAGAAGAACTAAAAAAGAATAATATAAGACTGGGAATTGTCACTACAAAGATGAAGGCAACTGCAATAAAAGGGTTAGTACTTACAGGATTGGATTCATTTTTCGATACGATTATTACGTTAGATGATGTAACGCATCCGAAGCCACATCCGGAACCGGTTATGAAAGCAATGCAGACATTAGGTGCCGAAGCAAGTGCGACCTTAATGGTTGGTGACAACTCTCACGATATTGAATCTGGGAATAATGCTGGTGTACTGACTGCTGGAGTTGCTTGGTCATTGAAAGGAAGAGAACGTCTTCTCGCACATCATCCAACATATCTGATAGAGGATATGCGTGATTTATTGACAATAGTAGGAGTGTAGGTGTATGCGGAAAACCGAGCGATATAAGATAGAAGGACCTAATTCATTATGGCAATTATATAAAACAGTATCATTTTGGAAGGTTTTTAAAAATACGGTTATCATCCTAATCGTTAAATTCGTCCCTTTTATGGGGTTGAAAAACTGGTTATATCGCACATTCCTAAAAATGAAAATCGGCGATCATACAGCGATTGCGTTTATGGTCACTCCAGATATTATGTTCCCTGAAAAAATAAAGATTGGAAGAAATAGTATCATTGGTTATAACACAACAATCTTGGCACATGAATATTTAATTGATGAATATAGACTGGGGGAAGTGAGTATTGGCGACGAGGTAATGATTGGCGCCAATACGACCATTTTACCTGGTATAACAATCGGTGACCGTGCGATTGTATCGGCAGGAGCAGTCATACACAAGGACGTGCCTGCAGGTGCTTTTGTAGGGGGGAATCCAATGAAACTAATTTATACAAAAGAAGAGATGGAAAAGAGAAATAGTTCTAGGCGGTGAAAAAATGGACGTTCCTAAAGGAGTAATTCCTGCAATTCGATCGATGAAAAATTTTGACAAAGCCTTGGAAACTAGACATGAAACTATTATTTTCTTAGAAACCCGGCTCGGGCAGTTGAAGAGTATGGTCGATTATGCAAAACGAGCAAATAAGAAGGTCCTTATTCATTTTGACTTAATACAAGGGTTGAAAGCAGATGAATATGGAATGGAGTTTTTAATTCGTGAAATTAAGCCAGATGGCATTTTATCGACAAGGGCAAATGTTATATCGTTGGCAAAGAAACATAAGCTATTAGCGATTCAGCGGATGTTCTTACTTGATAGTTTAGCACTGGATCATAATTTAAAACTTATTGAACGTTCACGACCAGATTGTATCGAGGTTCTTCCTGGATTAATGCCTAGCATGATAGAACAAATTTATGAAAATACGAAGCTGCCGCTTATTGCTGGTGGATTAATTACAAAGGAAGAGGATGTCAGAAATGCACTCGATGCAGGTGCAATTGCTATTTCTACATCTGAGAAATATTTATGGGATTTTTAATAAAACTCGAATTAAGATAAGTTGCTATTTATATAGACTGCGGACAAATTTATTAAGAGATTTCTCTCAGGCCGCTCGCTCCAGAAATACACAGAGCGCACCTTAGGGGGCCTGGCGAGCCTTCTTGCAGTACTAACTTCGAAGTCTCGCCGAGGCCATTCCTCCCGCAGTAGCTGATGCGTTGCCCACGGAAAGCGACTGTCCGTAGCGGAAATCAACGTTGCGCTTAGTCCGTACTTTATTTCCACTACTAAATGCTATCCTTCAATTTGAAGATTAGTTAACAACTGTACTCATTTCTTAAGTGAAATTTTTTACTAGTTTAGGAAAATCGTTTGACAGCGGTTACAAAATGAGATATAGTGAATAGACAAGTTAATTATGTGATGGAGAAATGGAGACCCACATTGCAATCGTACTAGCTTAGGGAGGAGTATGTTTATTGTATTGTGGGTCTCTTTCTGTTTCATAATTTTACTAGTTCGCTAGTAAGATAGTAATAGGTAAGACGTTGCTGTCTTCCATAGTGAATGAAGGCTGTCCAAGAAAATCTAGGGCAAGCCATAGGTAGAAAAATATAAATCAAAAGGGGTGTAGTGGGATGTCGGAGTTCTTAGGTGAATTGATTGGCACAATGGTTCTTATCATCTTCGGTGGCGGAGTAGTCGGCGGTGTAGTATTGAAAAATACGAAAGCAGAAGGGGCAGGCTGGATTGTAATCACAATTGGTTGGGGATTAGCTGTTACAATGGGGGTATATGCAGTAGGGAAGTTTACAGGTGCACACTTAAATCCAGCTGTAACATTGGGATTTGCATCTGTTGGTGATTTTCCATGGGCAAAGGTTCCAGTATATATTAGTGCGCAAATTCTCGGCGCGTTTATCGGGGGAATTATCGTATTTCTTAATTATTTGCCGCATTGGAAAGCTACGAAGGATCAAGCTGCAAAACTAGCTGTGTTCTCAACTGGTCCAGCGATTCGAAGTCCATTCTCTAATTTAATTAGTGAAATAATTGGAACATTTATTTTAGTGATGGGGCTAATGTTTATTGGTGCAAATGAATTTACAGAAGGTTTAAATCCATTAATCGTTGGTGCATTAATCGTCGCTATTGGTATGTCCCTTGGAGGAACTACAGGTTATGCGATAAATCCTGCACGCGACTTAGGCCCACGAATTGCACATGCGTTACTGCCGATTCCTGGTAAAGGCAGCTCAGACTGGAGCTATTCATGGATTCCTATCGTCGGTCCAATACTTGGTGGAATATATGGAGCAGTGTTTTATCATGCAATATTCTTAGGAAACTTCTCTACCCTGTTTTGGATTTTTAGTGTGATTGTAGCAGTTATTATAGTTGGAGCAGCATATACAGAATTAACGAAAAGTGATAATAGTTCGCAAAAAATACAAGAAAAAATTGGATAGGAGAGAATATCATGAGCGAAAAATACATTTTATCATTAGATCAAGGAACAACAAGTTCAAGAGCAATTTTATTTAATCATAAAGGCGAAATTGTGGAAACAGGACAAAAGGAATTCCAGCAATTTTTCCCAAAACCAGGTTGGGTAGAACATGACGCGAATGAGATTTGGACATCTGTACTAGCTTGTATCGCTGATGTACTGCGGAAATCAGATGTTGACCCGAGCCAGATTGCTGGTATTGGGATTACAAATCAGCGTGAAACAACGGTTGTTTGGGATAAACATACTGGGAAACCGATATATCATGCTATCGTCTGGCAATCAAGGCAAACAGAGTCTATATGTAAATCGTTAGCTGAACAAGGCTATAACGATATTATTAGAGAAAAAACCGGCTTGCTGATTGATCCATATTTTTCCGGAACAAAGGTAAAATGGATTCTTGATAATGTTGAAGGTGCTAGAGAAAAAGCGGAAGCAGGCGATCTATTATTTGGCACGATGGATACATGGCTTGTTTATCAGCTTTCAGGTAAGAAAACCCATATCACAGATTATTCAAATGCATCTCGTACATTAATGTTCAATATTTATGATCTTAAATGGGATGATGAGTTACTTGATATTCTAACCGTGCCGAAAAGTATGCTGCCAGAGGTACGCCAGTCTTCTGAAGTTTATGCAAATACTGTTAGTTACCACTTCTATGGACATGAGGTGCCAATCGCTGGAATTGCTGGTGACCAGCAAGCAGCACTATTTGGTCAAGCGTGCTTTGAACAGGGAATGGCAAAAAATACGTACGGAACAGGTTGCTTTATGTTAATGAATACTGGTGAGAAAGCTGTTCAGTCAGAAAATGGACTTTTAACTACATTAGCGTGGGGTGTTGATGGAAAAGTAGAATACGCTTTAGAGGGAAGTATTTTCGTTGCAGGTTCTGCAATCCAGTGGTTACGAGATGGTTTGAAATTAATTGAAAGTGCTCCTCAAAGTGAGGCGTTTGCTAAACAAGTGGATACAACGGATGGGGTGTATATGGTCCCTGCGTTTGTTGGTCTTGGAACACCATACTGGGATAGTGATGCACGTGGTGCTGTATTTGGATTAACTCGGGGAACAACAAAGGAGCATTTTATTCGCGCAACACTAGAATCATTAGCATATCAAACGAAGGATGTGCTCGATGCAATGATCGTTGACTCAGGGATTGAATTAAAGGCATTAAGAGTCGACGGCGGGGCAGTTAAAAATGATCTTCTGATGCAATTTCAAAGTGATATGCTGAGTGTGCCTGTAGAACGTCCAGTAGTGCAGGAAACAACAGCCCTTGGAGCAGCCTATCTTGCTGGCTTAGCTGTAGGTTATTGGCAGGATAAAGAGGAAATCGCCAAGCAATGGCAAAATGACCGTACATTTACGAAAGAAATGGAAGACGAACAGCGTGATGAATTATATTCAGGATGGAAAAAGGCAGTAGCAGCTACAAGGGAATTTAAATAATTCAGTTAGAGGGAGATCGTTGTGATAAGCTGGTCTCCCTTTTTAATAAAGTTCTATCTATTACTTGGTAGTTAAGAAAGTAAAAACTTTCTTACTCCATAAGTGCAACAAGGTTGTCATCAAATCAAGGCTAAAGCTAAGTTTTCTAAGGAGAGTGGTCCATTTGAAAAAGATTATTAATGATCCAAATATGGTTGTCCAAGATATGTTAAAAGGGATGGTTGCTGCAAATACTGCAACGATAAAACAGTTACCTGAAACAACAGTGATTGCCAGATGTGATGCACCAACTATTAATAAAGTTGGCTTAGTAAGCGGCGGTGGAAGTGGCCATGAGCCTGCCCACGCCGGGTATGTGGGTAAAGGAATGCTTGATGCTGCTGTTGCAGGGGAGGTTTTTACATCTCCTACTCCGGATCAGGTGTTAGAAGCTATCAAAGCAGTAGATGGTGGTGCTGGTGTTTTTCTAGTGATAAAAAATTATACTGGTGATGTGCTGAATTTTGAGATGGCTTCTGAATTAGCTGAAGCAGAAGGAATTAGGGTGGAGCATGTAATAGTTAACGATGATGTTGCCGTCGAGGATAGTTCCTTTACTACAGGCAGGAGAGGAATTGCGGGCACTATCTTCGTCCATAAAATTGCTGGTGCAAAGGCGGAGCAAGGTGCAGCATTAGATGAGGTGAAATCAGTTGCCGAAAGAGTAGTTGCAAATGTCCGTTCGATGGGAATGGCTTTAACGCCCTGTACTGTTCCTGCTGCTGGTAAGCCTAGCTTTGAGCTAAAGGAAAATGAAATGGAAATTGGAATTGGCATTCATGGTGAGTCGGGAATAGAGCGGAAGGAAATTTCGACTGCAGATGAAATTGCCAGTGAATTGGTTAATAAAATTCTTGAGGATGGTATACATGAAAACGGTGATGAAGTTGCCGTCATGATTAATGGATTAGGCTCTACACCAGAAATGGAATTATATGTTGTAAACAGTAAGGTAAATGAAACTCTAATTGAAAAAGGCATTCATGTTTACAAAACGTTTGTTGGGGAATATATGACAGCATTAGAAATGGCTGGTTTTTCTGTGACCCTACTGAAACTAGATGATGAACTTAAAAGTTTGCTTGATTTCGGGTCAGAGGCGCCTGCTTTTCGTGTGTAAGGAGGAGAAACATGGAATTTCGAGTAGAAGATGCCATACAATGGTTTACAAAGGTAAATGATAAAATTCAAGAAAACAAAGAATACTTAACCTCCCTGGACCAAGTAATTGGGGATAGTGATCATGGAATTAATATGGCTAGAGGGTTTCAAGAAGTCATGAGTAAACTATCAGCACAGGAATACGAAGAAGTTGCAGATGTTTTAAAAGATGTGGCAATGACCCTAATATCTAAGGTCGGTGGCGCTTCTGGTCCATTGTTCGGGACTGCCTTCTTGAAATTTTCCCAAGCTGTTAAAGGTATTAATCCAGTTGAATATCCTAGTTTTACGAACGGTCTTGAAGAAGCATTACAAGGCGTAATGCAACGTGGAAAAGCAACACTTGGTGAGAAAACGATGATTGATGTTTGGTCACCTGTTGCCGACGCTTTTCAATCGGCAGATAATTTTGAGGAAAATCCTTTTGTTGAAGTAGCCAAGAGAGCGACGGAGAATACAAAGGATATCATCGCAACGAAGGGGCGAGCAGCATATTTTAAAGAAAAATCAATTGGACATATTGACCCAGGCGCTGCTTCCACATATATAATTTTTGAAGCTTTAGCAGAAGTAATCAAAGGGAGAAAATAGATGACATACGTTGGAATCGTACTAATTTCTCATAGCCCCAAAATAGTGGAAGGTGTGAAAGAGTTAATTCGCCAAGTAATCCATGATGTTCCAATTGAATTGGCTGGCGGAACAGAAGAAAACGAGATTGGGACAAGTATGGATAAGATTGCAGATGCAATAAAAGCTGCAGACAGAGGGAAAGGTGTAATCCTATTCTATGATATTGGTAGTGCAAAAATGAACGCAGAAATGGCAATCGAAATAACAGAAATGAAAGCGGTATTAATTGAAGCGCCTTTAGTTGAAGGCTCATATGTTGCGGCTGTTGAATCTGGAATGGGAAAAAGTTTGGAAGAGGTCATAAAT
Organism: Oceanobacillus zhaokaii; assembly: GCF_003352005.1. GTDB lineage: Bacteria > Bacillota > Bacilli > Bacillales > Amphibacillaceae > Oceanobacillus > Oceanobacillus zhaokaii. The sequence goes on along the minus strand of NZ_CP024848.1, from coordinate 2,775,506 downwards.
GCGGTTGAGAAGGCTTTCTAAATGATCAATCAAATTACTGTACTCGGGTTAGAAAATATGTTATATTAAATTTAAGTTAATAAGCTTTGGACGGAGAATTGGAGAAGCCGCAACAGTTAGTGCAAATATGCATTAGCTTGTTTGCGGCTTTTTTGTATTCATTGCCATCCTAAACATTCTAAAAAATGAAATATGAAACATAAAGAAATACTACTCAGATTTTAACAAAATAAGAATAGGAAGTGTTAGATATGACGATATTATCAAGCTTCAATCGTAAAGATACTTTCAACAAATTAGAAAACGAGTCTTTAGATGTATTAATCGTTGGTGGCGGTATTACTGGTGCAGGAATTGCTTTAGATGCCGTAACACGAGGATTAAAAGTTGGCCTAGTGGAAATGCAGGATTTCGCTGGTGGAACCTCCAGCCGATCAACAAAGCTTGTCCATGGAGGATTACGATATTTGCAGCAATTTGAAATTAAAATGGTAGCAGAAATTGGTAAGGAACGAGAGATTGTTTACGAAAATGGACCGCATGTAACGACCCCAGAGTGGATGATGTTGCCATTCCATAAAGGCAGCACATTAGGGCCATTCACAACGAATATAGGACTACGAGTGTATGACTTTTTGGCAGGGGTGAAGAAAAGTGAACGCCGAAAAATGTTTAGTCCAGAGCAAGCTTTGCAAAAAGAACCTTTAATTAAAAAAGATGGACTGAAAGGTGCAGGTTATTATGTGGAATATAAAACAGATGATGCAAGATTGACTATAGAGGTTATGAAGAAAGCTGTGGAAAGAGGGGCTCATGCGATAAATTATGCAAAAGTGACAGAATTTATTTATGATGAATCTCATAAGATTTCTGGAATAACGGTCGAGGATCAAATCACTCAAGAGACATACAGCCTTCATGCGAAAAAGATTATTAATGCTGGTGGTCCTTGGGTCGATGAATTACGAGAAATTGATGGTTCGAAAAAAGGTAAAACCTTGCATTTAACGAAAGGAATTCATCTTGTATTTCCAAAAGAGGTATTCCCGTTAGAACAAGCAATCTATTTTGATACACCAGACGGACGGATGATTTTCGCCATACCACGAGATAATAAAACATATGTAGGGACAACAGATACAACGTATGAGGGTGATATAGCTCATCCTGTAATGACAGAGGCAGATGAAACCTATGTACTCGATGCTATCAATTATATGTTCCCATCACTCAATATGCAGAAAAAGGATGTAGAATCAAGCTGGGCAGGAATTCGTCCATTAATTGAGGAAGAAGGAAAAAATAGCCCGAGTGAAATCTCACGTAAGGATGAAATCTTTGTATCTGATTCAGGTCTAATCTCAATGGCCGGTGGAAAATTAACCGGATATCGGAAAATGGCTGAACAGGCAGTTGATACAGTAGTTGAACAATTAAAAACTGAAGAAGGAATTCTATATACAAAATCGGAAACAATCGATTTACCTATATCTGGTGGAGACGTGGGTGGTTCTAAAGGTTACCAAACATTTCTGCAAAGGAAAGTAGCTGATGGTGTTGCTCTAGGATTAAATAAAACTACAGCTTTAGATTTGGCTTCGATATATGGATCGAATGTTGATACACTTTATGACATTTATCAAGATCGAAAAGAAGAGGCGGAAAAAGAGGGAATCGATCCAGCTGTATTTGCCAAACTCATTTACGCAATGGAAAATGAAGCAGCATATAAACCTGTTGATTTCTTCATTCGAAGGACGGGAGCATTGTTTTTTGACATAAATTGGGTGAGAAGAAACAAGGAAAATGTCATACAATATATGGCGAAGACTTTACGATGGAGCGGAGAGCAGAAGCAGCGTTATATTGCCGAATTAGAACAGTTATTGCATGAAGCAGTTACACCAACTATATAATCATAAAGATGGCACCCCCCTAAGCTGTAATAGATAGACAAAATAGAAGTATACCACCGACATTTTTACCCATAGGCTATTAATTACGGGTTGTTATGTGGTATACTTTCACGTGTGTATGTCTTGAAGTTAGGGGGATATCGATGGCACAAGTGAAAAATAAAGCAAAAGAAAAATCAAATAACATTATCCCTTTTATTCCTGAAGGTGACTTTTATTTCACAAAAGGTGTCGAAGCCTTTCAAAATAGAAAGTTTAATATTGCTGTAAAATGGATGAAAAAGGCGATTGAAGCGAAGCCTAATGATCCTTTATATCAATGTCAAATGTCCGTTATTTATACAGAAATTGGTGCATACCATGCTGCAAACCAGTTGTTAACGAATGTATTACAATCAACGGAATATACGGATTGTTATTATTTAATTGCAAATAATTACGCACATTTAGGATTATTGAATGATGCGGAAAAATATGTAAATCTCTACCTCGAAAAAGAGCCAAATGGCGAGTTTAGAGAGGATGCTATCGCTTTATTAGATTTAATTGATATTGCTGATGTGGACGATGAAGATGATGACTTTGAGCTTGAGGATGAAGATGAATTGCTCATCTATCAGGAAACGGCATTTTACCATATGGAAAATATGGAATGGGAAAAAGCACTTCCGGTAATTGAAAAAATGATTACACTATTTCCTGAGTATATGCTTGCGAAGCATGATTACTCTCAAGCCCTATTTTTTTTAGGACGTAAAGAAGAAGCAGTACAAATAGAATTGGATATTCTAAAGCAAAATCCAAACACATTGTATAGTCATATGAATCTAGCACTGTTTTATCATGAATTAAATGAACAAGCAGAATTTGAAAAACATATGCATTCATTACTAAATGTATATCCAATTCATGAACAGCAAAAACTGCGTATTGCTGTAACATTAGCGAGAACAGCAAGATATCAGGATGCTTATCTGCGTTTTATATCACTTTCAAAAGGGATTGTCAAAAACCATCCATCCTATTATAGATGGTACAGTACCACTGCCTTTCAAGTTGGAGAGCCAGAAAAGGCGCTTTTATTATGGGAAGAAGGATGCAAGCAGCATCCAATATTATCGAAAGAAGAGGGACCTTGGGGATAAAAATAAAAGGTCCCTTTCTTGAGCAGAATAATAGACGAAAAAAGATTATTTGATTAAGCTAATAATAAGTGTAAAGTAAATAATATAAAGAAAGGACGATCAATATGTCCGAAGAACGTATGTATGATGTAATTATTGCCGGTGCAGGACCAGCAGGAATGACAGCAGCAGTGTATGCATCTCGTGCAAACTTAGATACATTAATGTTAGAACGAGGAATGCCTGGAGGACAAATGGCAAACACAGAAGATGTGGAGAACTATCCAGGATATGACAATATTTTAGGACCAGAACTGTCAACGAAAATGTTTGATCATGCAAAGAAATTCGGAGCAGAATATGCATACGGAGAAATCAAAGAAGTCGTTGATCATGGTAATTATAAGACAGTTATTGCTGGGAATAAAGAATATAATACGAGAGCACTGATTATTACGACTGGTGCGCAATTTAAGAAATTGGGTATCGAGGGTGAAAATGAACTCGGTGGCCGAGGTGTATCATATTGTGCAGTATGTGATGGTGCATTCTTTAAGCAGAAGAATCTCGTAGTTATCGGTGGTGGAGATTCTGCAGTTGAGGAAGGGATTTATTTAACACGATTTGCAGACAAAGTTACCATTGTTCACCGTCGTGATGAATTACGTGCTCAAAAGATTATTCAACAACGTGCATTTGCAAATGAAAAGATTGATTTTATTTGGGATACCGTTGTGAAGAAAATCAATGGACCAGAAGGAAAAGTAAGCAGTGTAACCCTTCAAAATAAAATTACTGGCGAAGAATCGGAATTCGCTGCGGATGGTGTCTTTGTATACATCGGAATGGTTCCACTTAGTGAACCATTTAAATCGCTTGGTATTACAAATGAAGAAGGCTACATTCCAACGAATGAAAACATGGAAACGAGTGTGCCAGGTGTATTTGCTGCAGGCGATATTCGTGAGAAACAACTTCGACAAATTGTGACAGCGACCGGTGATGGAAGTATTGCTGCTGAATCTGCGATCAAGTATGTAGAAGATCTTGCAGAAGAGGCGAAAACAGCTGCAAAATAATTATTTAACTGCTTTTTAACGCTACTGTAATACATTCGCAACATAAATGAGGTAATATATAAGTAACTAATTGACCCCCTTTTAATAGATAAATTAGTTTTTGCACAGGTGCTTGCACCTGTGTCTTTTTTTGTAGAACAGCTTAGAAGCCAATTGTCGAATTAAACGGCTTATTTGATCATGGTTTTTAATCTTTCCTGACCAAGACGAATGGAAGTTTTGCTTTATCCATAGTATAATAAACATAGGGAACTTTTTTCATATTCAACGGATTAAGGTATTTAGTTCGGGCTACTTTCGTATAGTTATACAAATGGATCGATATGATTAGTGTTCTATCAACACCTTTACGGTTTATATAAGGGGGAGATCGACAATGAAAGACGGAGATATGGAAACGAAATTAGTTATTATAACAGGGATGTCAGGAGCTGGAAAGACGGTTGCAGTGCAAAGCTTTGAAGATTTAGGTTATTACTGTGTAGATAACTTACCCCCTACATTGCTGCCAAAATTTTTAGATTTAATGCGTGATTCCTCAAATACTATTCAAAAAGTAGCACTTGTAATGGATTTGCGTGGCCGTGAATTCTTTGATTCCTTATTTGATGCATTAGATACAGTTGGGAAAGAAAATTGGCTGGAAGAGCATATACTATTTTTAGATGCTAAGGATGAGAAGCTAGTCAGCCGGTATAAAGAAACAAGACGTGCACACCCATTAGCAGTTGGCGGACTTCCACTGAATGGTATCCACCAAGAACGCGAGATCCTCGATCAATTACGAGGAAGAGCTCAACGTATTATTGATACAACCAATTTAAAACCTCGTGAATTACGAGAGAAAATTGTAAAAATATATTCTGAAGATAAACAGGAAATATTCTCGGTACACATGGTTTCCTTTGGATTTAAATACGGGATTCCAATCGATGCAGATCTTGTTTTTGATGTAAGGTTCTTGCCTAACCCACATTATGTTTCACATTTACAGCCACTAACAGGTTTAAATCAGGACGTAGCTTCATATGTTTTTAAATGGTCTGATACACAGACGTTTAATGATAAAGTTCTTGATTTATTGCAATTTATGCTTCCTCAATATAAAAAAGAGGGGAAATCACAGCTTGTTGTTGCTATCGGTTGTACAGGGGGGCAGCATCGTTCCGTAGCATTAGCGGAGCATTTCGCTAACGTATTATCTGCTAATTACATCACACACGTTACACATCGGGATATTGATAAGAGAAAGGGAAATTAATGATGACGAACAAAAAGCGTCCTAGAATTGTTGTGATGGGTGGTGGAACTGGGATGCCAGTTCTATTACGTGGATTAAAGAATTTACCAATTGATTTGACGGCACTCGTTACTGTTGCAGATGATGGCGGTAGTTCAGGTCGATTGCGCAGTGAAATGGCAATCCCTGCACCAGGAGATATTCGAAATGTAATTGCCGCGTTATCAGATGTGGAACCGATGCTATTAGAGTTATTCCAGCATCGATTTTCAGTAGGGAATGGATTGTCTGGTCATTCAATGGGGAATCTTTTATTAGCTGCGATGACGTCGATTACTGGTGATTTTTTCACAGGAATAAAAGAAATTTCTCGCGTATTAAATGTAAAGGGAGAAATTTATCCAATATCAAATCAAAATATGGCTCTGAATGCAAAGTTTACAGATGGGTCCATCGTTACCGGTGAATCGAATATTCCGCTCGAAAGAAAACGAATTGACCGCGTGTTTTTAAGTCCGGAGCCAGTCAAACCACTGCCAAATGCAATCCATGCAATTCAAAAAGCTGATTTAGTCGTTATTTCACCCGGAAGTTTATATACGAGTATTATGCCGAATCTCATTATACCAAAGATTGACGTAGCGCTGAAAGAGACAAAGGCGAAGGTCGTTTATGTGTGTAATGTGATGACACAAGCAGGTGAAACAACCGGTTATAAAGCATCAGACCATGTTAAAGCAATTACTGATCATATTGGAACTGGCTGTCTAGATGCAGTTGTTGTTCATAATGAACCAATTAAACAGGCGGTTCGTGATATTTATGCAGAAGAAAATGCAGAACCGGTTGTTTATGACACGTTAAAATTATTGGAAATGGGATTAGAAATAATTGAAGGTGATATTATTAATTATTCTAATTCAACGGTACGACATGATAATAATAAAATCGCAAACTTGCTTTACTCGATATTGCAGCAAGCTTAACGATTGTATTAATAATGGTAAAGGAGGGAAAGAAGATGTCCTTTGCTTCGGAAATAAAGAAGGAATTAACTGCGATTGAAGTTGATGATTGCTGTTTACATGCCGAACTTGCTGCCTTAATCAGGATGAATGGCGCAATTTCGTTTTCCAGCAGGAATTACACGCTTGATGTACAAACAGAGAATGCTGCGATCGCAAGACGCATCTATACATTAATTAAAGAAAGCTATGGATTTCCTGTTGAATTACTAGTCCGTAAAAAAATGAAGTTAAAGAAGAACAATATTTATATTGTTCGGTTAAAAGAAAAGGTCCGTGATTTTTTGACGGAGTTAGAAATCATTAAAGATTCCTATACCATTATCAGGACGATTTCGGATAAAATCCTAGCCAAAACCTGTTGTAAAAGGTCCTACTTACGTGGTGCTTTCCTAGCAGGTGGTTCAATTAATAATCCTGAAACATCTTCCTATCATTTAGAAATATTTAATTATCATCGTGAACATAATGATGCTTTATGTGACTTATTAAATTCATTTGACCTTCGTGCACGTACATTGGAGCGAAAGAGTGGTTTTATTGTTTACATAAAAGAGGCCGAGAAGATTACGGACTTTTTGAGTATCATTGGTGCAAATATTGCATTATTTAAGTTTGAGGATGTCCGAATTGTTCGTGATATGCGAAATTCGGTTAATCGTCTTGTAAACTGCGAAACAGCAAACTTAAATAAAACCATTGGCGCGGCTTTCCGGCAAATTGAAAATATTAAACTAATTGAAAATACGGTTGGTCTTGATCAACTTCCGGAAAAATTACAGGAAATTGCAAGATTGCGTGTAGAACATCAGGAAGTGTCATTAAAAGAACTAGGAGAACTAGTTTCCGGTGGGAAAATCTCGAAATCTGGGGTGAATCATCGATTAAAAAAAATCGATGAATTCGCAGCAAAGATAAAACAAGGAGAAGTAATGCAAAAAAATCAAATTCAACCATCTTAGTAGGAATTATTTTCTTTTAGTGAAATACATGATATAATACAGATAATTTACAAAATTTATGATTCTGTTAAGTTTATATGTCTCAACGACTAACATTGTTAAAAGCATTGTTAGTTTGTTATTAAGTAATAATGACAGCGTTTTCTTTAAAAATGGCGTCACCAAATCTTTCGGTGACAGCCTTAGTGCACTTATGCAGTAAGAAAGTTTTATGCTTTCTGCTAAATTAGGGGAGGATGAGGAAGTTGATAGAAAGATTAGTTACAGTAGAACTAGTTGAGGGGTTACAAGCGAGACCAGCTGCACAGTTTGTTCAGGAGGCAAATCGTTATTCTGCACATCTGTTTCTGGAAAAGGAAGGGAAAAAAGTGAACGCAAAAAGTATTATGGGATTAATGAGTTTAGCAATTGGCAGAGGAGAAAAAGTAATGCTGATTGCTGACGGTGCAGATGAGGAAGTAGCTTTAAACCATTTGACTTCGTTAGTATCGAATTAGATAGTTTGAAAAATTACTAAAAAAATCCCTTCCATTAGGAAATGAAAGGGATTTTTTCAAAAATTATTTAGCATCTTCTTTACGTTCTAAAATTTTATCGATTAAACCATATTCAACAGATCGTTGAGCTGTCATAAAGTTATCACGTTCTGTATCTCGTTCAATAACTTCTAATGGTTGACCAGTCTTCTCAGACATAATTTCATTCATGCGTTTTTTGATTTCGATAATACGTTTTGCATGGATTTCAATATCTGTAGCTTGTCCTTGAGTTCCGCCTAATGGTTGGTGGATCATGATTTCACTATTAGGTAATGCGAAACGTTTTCCTTTTTCTCCAGCAGTTAGTAGGAATGCCCCCATTGATGCAGCCATACCGATACAAATTGTAGAAACATCAGACTTGATGAAATTCATCGTATCGTAAATCGCCATTCCAGCTGTGATTGAACCACCTGGTGAGTTGATATACAATGAAATGTCCTTGCCTGGATCTTCTGCTTCAAGGAATAGTAATTGTGCTACAATAGAGTTTGCAACGTTATCATCAATTGCACTTCCTAGTAAAATAATACGGTCTTTAAGTAAACGTGAGTAAATGTCATATGCGCGTTCGCCACGGTTGGTTTGTTCAATAACTGTAGGTACTAAATTCATTTATAAATCCTCCTTATATAAAAACAAGTTTCATCCAACTAACTTATGGATCTATTTTTATAATAGCTCAAAGGTCAATAAAGGTCAAACAAAAACCTCTGATAAATATAAAAAAATATCTTCTCCATGATACCCTTATTTTAAGGGAATAAACGTGATAATTAAAAAAGCTTAAGAAAACACTTGTAACTATAAGGAAAAAACGATATAATAGCATATGTGTCATTTTTAAATTGAATATGCGCCCATAGCTCAGCTGGATAGAGCACTGGTTTCCGGTACCAGGTTTGCCGGGGGTTCGAATCCCTCTGGGCGCGTCGGTGAATACTAAAATAGCAAAGGATAGATAGTAATCTATTCTTTGCTATTTTTTGTCTAAAAAGAATTGAAAGCGAATTGAAAACGAATTGAAAACCAACTTGATTCGAAATGCATTCGCTAGTTTTCAATAAATGAAACATAATACGCTTAAAGGACGTATCAAAAAGAGAACCTAACAATATTTAATCAGAAAAGTAATATGTAAGTTATCCCGTATGTAACAGGGGGAAAACAATTATATCAATATTTCAAGATTTGGAGGAAGTTTAGATGGGGATGCTAGTGCCTATGAATGTCCGATTCTATTCAACTAACAATCAGTGTGGAATAAAATTCACTTCCACTGATTGAAAATTAACCTTTACAAGGAGATATAAAAATGTGGAAAATGGCCAAGATTTTCATGCTACTCTTACTAATAATGTTACTCTTAAATGGATGTAATTCGATTGATACAAATGATGAGGATATTTTCCAATATAAAGATTCCCATGTTGGAGATAATAGTGCGGTAGGGAACATTGTAAGTCAACTACCAGAGGGCGAATATGTTAATGGATTTGAACTACAAACGAATGAAGAACCATATGGAATAATCTTAAATTATCAGGATATCGAAACAGGGGATTACAAAGAAACAGCTATTAACAATGCTGCGTTTTTATTTACCTTGATTCACAATGTAGAATGGGTAACCTTTATCTTTGATAAAGAAGAGTTAACCGTAACGAAGGAAAAATTGCAGAAATGGTATGAGGCAGATTTTAGTGAATTCACAAATGCGGACGATCTAAATAGCTTTATACAAGAGCATTTACAAGATGACAGTGAAGTTGAACAGTATTTTGAGCAGTGAACGACTATATTTCTGGTACAGTACTAAAATTATTAACAGGACTTCCAAATTGGAGTCCTGTTTGTTTTAGGTGGATTATTTTGGTGTTTGTTTCTATTTTTATGTGATCTATGTATGTATAAATGGTAATTTACACCGTTCCAGCGAAGTGTAATTTCGTAGCGCCAGTAAGCAATAGTTTTCCTTAGCTAGTCCGCAGTTTATATCGCCTACTTTAATCAGATTTTTTAAAAATAAATTAGCTCGTTAGAATAGGGTCTTTAGTAATAAAATCTCTAAAATTCTCTCTATCAACCAGCATTCGGCTCATGTATATCCCATGCCGTTTTCAAAGCTTCTGCAATATAATCCGCAACTTCATCAACTACCAAATTATCTGTACTGACCCTCGAATGATGCTCCGAATAAATCGGCTGGCGTTCATTGAAGAGCTCCTCAATTTGTTCAATATTTTTGCCTTGCAAAACAGGGCGACTATCGATTAGCAGGCTTATTCGCTCCTTCCAATTATCCCAAGACAAATCGAGGAAGAAAACGATACAATCTGATAAACAAGCATTCCTAATTTCTTCTTGAAGAAATGCGCCTCCACCAACCGAAATGATTTTTAGTTTTTGTTTGCAGGATTGGATAATTATTTCTTTCTCTGTTTCACGGAATGTCTTTTCGCCATATTGTTTAAAAATATCAGAGGTTGGCATGTTGAATTTTTTCTCAATCTCTTCGTCAATATCAATAAAGTCCCTGTATAATCTTTTTGCTACTGCTTTACCAATGGTTGTTTTACCAACCCCCATAAAACCAATCATTACAATGCTTTTTTCTCGAAGTGAAACATCGTTCATTCTCTTCCCCCTAATTATTTAACTTATCTAAAATTAGTATAAGCCAAATGTCTGATTTTTGCACGGCTATTCAATTTCAATTAAAGTAATCTATAAAAGGAATCCCAATAAACTTGGAATTCCTTTTATATCGAAATTATTTCGTTACGTTTATTTCAAATTCCTGATGCTCATGTAATCCATCTTCATTTTCAACATGAACCGCCAGTTGATACGTACCTGCTTCTTGAAATACGAAATCTCCGAAATATTCTCCTGCAGCTGCTTCTCTCGCATTTACCCATTCATGCTTGTCCGGTGTTTCCTCATTCCAAATCTCAAATCGTATACTAGCTTGCTCTAAAGGTTGATTGTCAAGTTGTACATGAACTTTTAGAGGCGTTTCTTCAGCAGCTCTCAATGATTTTGGCTCCATGAAATGCATCGCGAAACCATCTGTAACTTCACCTTGCTCATGAGTATGGGTTTGTTCATGGTCGGAATCATGGCTCGGACTACTCCCAACTGTTATCGATTTTTTTGGCATTGTATGCATATCTTTTGCTGTTACATGTGCAAACATCTCATAAATACCATCATGGTCAAAAGAGGTTTCCATTGTATAAGTACCATCGCCGTTATTTGTTGCTTCGTACTTATTACTTTTATCTTCCATGCCTTGCTCCCATATTTCGAAAGTTACATCATCTGCTTCAGCAACAGATTCTTCTCCATATGTAACGGTTGCTATAAGTTTTACTTCTTCATCTACTTCAGCTGTTTCTGGAACTGAAAATTCTACCTCTAACGGAACAATCTCTTCTGAATCAGCATTGGTGGAGTCTTCTTTAGCTCCGCATGCAGATAAAGCAGCAACAATTAAAATCGCGAAAAATATAGCAAATCTCCTCACTGCATTACCTCCCTGAAAATTCTCCTGTAACAATTATTTCTATCTATAGAAGGGGTATTTATACTTAAATAATAGTATAACAAAAATTCATCGCCTTATGATACTACTCAATGATTGAAATTTGAATACTTCGTGAAGATTAAGAGAAAAATACTCTGCTATAAAATACTGACTTGTTTAAAAAGTGATTCTATTGGTAAAATGAAATCATATAACGATTTATGAATGGAGAGTGTGGGAATGAAACTCGTAAGCTATCGAACTAAATCTAACTCGGGTAATTATCGTATTGGGGCGATTCATGGGGAATTTGTACTCGACATCCAAGCAGCATATCAGGCATTCCTTTTATCAAAAAAAGAGGAACAATTAGTTGATGAATTAGATACGATTCTACCAGCGGAGCCATCGCGATTCTTCGCTATTGGGTTACCAGCAATTGAAAAAGCTGAAGAAGCATGTCGGTACATTTTGAATAAAAAAGATGAACTTGAGAGTTTAAAACTAGAGGATATTAATCTTGGAACTCCAATATCTTCACCTGGAAAGATTATCTGTGTTGGAAAAAACTATGCGGATCATGTTGCAGAAATGCAGAGTGATATCCCAGAATATCCCGTTCTCTTTGCAAAATTTAATAATGCATTAATCGGACCAGAGGATGCGATTGAAACATCGGATGTAACAAAGAAGTTAGACTATGAGGTTGAGTTAGCTTTGGTAATTGGCAAAGAGGCTACAAAGGTGAAGAGGGAGGAGGCGCTATCCTATATTGCTGGCTATACGATTGGAAATGACACTTCAGCTAGAGATCTACAAAAGCGTACACCACAATGGCTCCAGGGAAAAACATTAGATCGCTGTACACCAATCGGTCCATGGGTAGTGACTGGAGATGAAATTAGTGAGCCTGGAAACTTAGCAATCCGCTCCTTTGTGAACGGTATGGAACGTCAATCATCAAATACAAGTCATTTAATTTTTGATATCCCTTTTCTTGTTGAGTTTATTTCTAATTTAATCACATTGAATCCAGGGGATATTATTTTAACTGGGACTCCTGATGGGGTAGGGTTTGCGATGGATCCGCCACAGTTTCTAAAAGATGGGGATGTTGTTGCACTGGAAATTGAAAAGATCGGCCGGATGGAAAATAAGGTAGTTCATATAAAATAGGAAGGTCCATTCTTGATTTTTTAGCAGATGCAGTAGTAACCCCACTGATTTATAAACTGCAATAGTATCACCGCTCGTAGTATAGTGGAGATACTATTGTATAGTTATCCAGATAATTATAAATTTCTAAAAAACGTATCTAACTCTCGATTGAACTTGTCTGTTTCCTCTAAAAATAGCAAATGACTGCTATTTTCAAATGCTACTAGTTTTGATCCGGCTATTTTTTCCTGGATGTATTCCCCAGCTTCTATTGTAAAAAAGCCAACAGTGCCAAAACAGATCAGTGTTGGGACATCCACATTGGATAGAGTCTCTCGATAATCAACGATAGATTGATTAAAAACGATGGTGCTCTCAATCGACGCTGGCAACTTATTCATTTCTGCCAAAATCCATTGGACATCTTCATCTGAAGGTTTTTTCTTAAACATGCCATCTATGAAATTTCGATTGAATCCATGCTGATCTTCTTGGATTACCTGCATTAGCCCAGTTAATGCTGCAAAATCAAAAGCACCAAACTCCCAGCCTGGCCAAATATAATCAGAAGCAGATTGATCGACAATCGTTACTGCCTTAATATAATCTGTGCCAAATTGATTTACATAATCCCAGACAACGAATGATCCCATTGACCACCCTACTAAAATCACATCCTTCAATTCTAACTTTTCAATAAATGTTTTTAGATCTCTTGCGTATTGCCCAACAGTATGCCCGTGTTCAACTTTGCTGGATTGTCCATGTCCCCGAAGATCTAATGCGATAATGCGATAGTTTTCACTGAAAAATGAAAGTTGCTTACGGAAGAATTTACTGCTCATCATCACACCGTGAATAAAAATAATCGTCTGTCCGCTTCCTTTGTCCTCATAGAATAGCTTTGTCTCCGAGTCAACCTTAACATATGGCATGTAATGATCCCCCTATTGAACTATTATGCTTATTATATATGTACTACACGCAACTTCATTCTCATTTATAAGAAAAAGAATAAAACTTTTTCCGTAACTAGCAGTCTAATTTATATAACTGCATTTAGGATGGGGGAGAAGACTTGCGCGAGGATGCGTTAAAAGCCATATCAGGTGATGATGAAGCTTTTTTTGCGCTTGATGCCGTTTTATATAAAATAGATTTATATAAAACGGCATTCGCATATTTGCGAAGTCCAGAGAATGCTATTTAAGTATCATGAAGAATTCCCTTATTCCTACTTCTGTCAATCATATGATGCAAATGGGAATGTACTTTATTTTGGTAGTTCGTTTACAACATCATCTGAAGTAGATGAACGACTTGGGCAGGAGTCACCAATTTCGCTAAAAGTTGATTTCTTTCCAGAGTGGATTAATGGCGATGAGCTGATAAGGATAAAATATATATAAAAAGCGGCCCCATACGATTAAAGGGTTCCGTTTTGAGGTGCATTTTCAAAAAACACGACTCAAATGACATTATAATTGACCGATAAAATGGCATATAAAATCCGTCTAAATTTAGACGGATTTTACTATTATAATGACAAGGATATTGTTTAGTTTTCTGAGAATTACTAATATATGGTATAATAACTTTGTGAAATATTGTACTTAAACTAACGGGGCAGGATAGTTCAACAAGACAAGTTGGCTTAAAAGTTTATTTATTTTTTCTTTGAGGATTTATACTTTACATAACACTACATAGAAGGGAATCCATCATTTATGAGTCCTGTAAGATTTTTTATTTATCAATTCGTCTTATTTATCGCACTTCTTCTTCTCAATATCTATTCTGACCCATACATCAGCAAACCATTTTCTCTTGTTGATTTAATAGCAATAGCTATAACAGCTCCTATCTTTATACTGCTTATCAGCTTGATAGGAAAGTTGTACATACGGTTCAATACCAGGTTACGAAACAAGGTCGTACTCTCTGTAACAGCCTTTATTTTAGCAATCATATGTTTAGTGATAGTAGAGAATATTTGGTTTGAAATAAAAGGGGAGATGTTAATCAACTAACGGGTGCTTTATTACAACAAGGAGATCGTCAATACGGCGGTCTTTTTTAACTAAAGGGGCAGTTTACTTAAAGAGGGACGAAACTATTTAATAAATATAACGTATGAATTATAGTTAAGAATGAATTAGGGGATGACTATTTTGGAATTTACATTGGTAACATTTGGGATACTTTTATTTGCTATTATAGATTACATAATGTTTAGCACTGATAGTCAAAGGTGGAATTGGTTCAAAAAAAGGAATCGAATACAAAAGGGAATTATTTTCTTTTCCATATTCCTTACCCTTGTCTTTGTGAATTATCTAACTACCTTTTAGGGTAAATATAATCGATTCAATCTATATTTTTATATCTTATTAAGCTAACTGGTGCTTTATTACAACAAGGAGATCGTCAATACGGCGTTTTTTAAAACTACAATACTTAGGCAATTAAAAGGGGATAAAATATGAGGGAATATGAGGTAAAACGTATAAATAATTTATTGAGTTTTGAAATGGATAGTTTAGTCAGTATCAAGGGCACCGCACCATCCTGACTACGAATTAGAACTTACAGATAACCGGGAAGTTCTAATTTCTTTAACCTCATATCAACATTAAGCTTTAACAGAGCCTGTTCTTAAGAAGATTAGGTGAATGGTTGAGGTAATACTCAAATTATTTTGATCAAAAGTTGAAACCCCCACTATAAGGTGGAGGCTTGTTATGGGATACTTCAAACATTTTGTTCATTTAGGCTTGTTACAGAAACACTTTGTTTATTATTTGGTTCGTTAAGGAAATGGATAGTAGCTGTTCCATTTTGTTCATCCACGTGCTCAATGTAAATGGCTTCTCCATTATAGGTTACATCAATAATATCTGGTGAAGAAGTAATTTCTTGTGCTCGTTGTGCATCCATTCTATCGACCTCCTTTTGACTGTATTAGTTATAATCTTTGTTACAAATAGCTTAAATATACTTGGTATTCCATGTTTAAGCTAACTTATTGTTATCTCTTATTCCAAGAGTGCTTTTATTTGCTGCATTTCTTTTCTTAATTGTTGGATTACGTAGTTTGGAATACAAAAAATGTAACTCAAAATAATACCTTGTGAGTTCTCCTACTTAAGCTATTCATAATTACTGGTTTACCGGTGTTTATTGCAAGAGCAGTAATACTAAGAAAGTCAGAATCTAAATATAAAATAGAAGTGTGATTCTTAAAATGAATCGCACTTCTTATTCAGCTAAAGGGTGCTTTACTTCAACAATGAAATCGTCATTATGACGGTCTCTTTTACTATGGGGCATTTTAGCGTAAGAATATAGTTTTATAATGTAGATACTAATCGGTGGGAGTGGATCGTAATGACTGTGGGGAATGAGTATTTAAAAGTAGTCCAAGCTAGGTTTAGAAGTGTTAAAGAACTAGGGGATAAGACAATACAGCAATTATCAGAAGACGATATACATTGGGCTTTAAATAAATCTTCAAATAGTATTTCAATTATCGTAAAGCATTTAAGTGGAAATATGATTTCAAGATGGACGAATTTTTTAACATCAGATGGTGAAAAAACCAATAGGAAACGTGACCAAGAATTTGTAAACACTATATCATCAAAGCAAGAAATGATTTCTAATTGGAAAGAGGTTGGAATACTCTTTTTAAAACAATTGATAATTTAAATGAAGAGGATTTATTAAAAAATATTTATATTCGTGGCGAAAGCCATACGGTTATTGATGCGATTGAAAGGCAAATGGCTCATTACGCTTATCATATCGGACAAATTGTTTATGTGGGTAAGCAAATTAAAAATGAAGAATGGGAAAGCCTTAGTATCCCTAAAGGAAAATCGGAAGAGTATTTGCAACAAATGCTAAAAAATCATCGAAAGTTAAAGTGAATATAAGATTTCTTATTCAACTAACGGGTGCAATAATTAAACAAGTAAGATCATCAAATGATGGTCATTTTCTTTTATTATTGATTTCAGAAATTTACAATTAAAGGGTTAAGCATTATGTTATTATCTGTTTATGGATACTGAACTGGGGCAGGTTAGTTTAAGAGTATTGTTAAATCTTGTTCACAATCGGTCCACTCAGTTTAAAAAGGAGGCAGGAAAAATTAGTAAACTTGAAGTTTCAAACGCTAGTGATAGTAAAGCTAATAGCAAAGGCACGATATCAATAATCTTTGGGGCTCTTTCAATTGTTACTTCTTTTATGGCAGTGGGCTTCATACTTGGCATTATTGGTCTAATTTATGGTGTCATAGGGGTAAGACAAATAAATCGTTTTAAACAAAATGGAAAAAAAATAGCTGTAACGGGTATTCTTTGTAGTCTATTTGGCATTTTCCTTTCTATCTTGTTTTCCGTCAATTTTGGAAACCTGCTTATCAGTTAACTAGCGCGATAATTGAATAGATCCCTTCTTCAAGCGATATGGCTGCCTCTTCAACTACCATGAAAGTTTACATCCGAAAATCCTAAAAAAGACAAAAACAAACTAGACCCAGCATTTTATGATTTTTTTAAATGCTGAGACAAGATTGTTGTGAATGTACCCAAAAGTCATTATAGACATAGAAACAAACATTCATTCTCTGTGGTGAAGCGCAGGTTTTTGCGCTTCATGAATGGCTAACTGGTGCATTAATGCAACAAGGCGAACGTCAATACGTAGCCTTTTTTAACTATCGGGGCAGGTTACTTGCAGAAACAGACTTTTTACGGTGTTATAATTTTAATAAGAAGTTCTCAAATTAAAGGGGAAATGAAATATAATGGATACCACTTGTAAATTAGGGAGTGTAGAAATCTTGCTACCTGATGCATCAACATCATATTTCCTTATTGATAATGATTTAGCTGAATTGTTTAAATTGGAAACTAATAATGAGGCAATAAAGCTTCTACGCAAAACAGTTAGAGAAAAGATTGAACCGTATTTATACAAGCGTATAGGTTTTGATTATGAATCAAGTGCTGTTATTATACGTACTACTAATGCTGAACTGATATTGGAGATAGCCATTGTCATAAACGAACTAGCTAATGCGAACTTATCCGCCGAAGAAATAAATATCACCAAAAATCGATTAATCTCACATAAAAGACCTAGAAAACAAAAATGGAAAGTGGGAGATATATTTCAAATATTTTTAGAGGATGGTTCATATTCCTTTGGACAGGTATTATGGAAAAACTATACACAACCTGTTTGCGGGTTATTTGATATTAATAAAAACGCTGTTCCAACCTTAGAAGAAATTATAAACAATCCATTTATTTCGATATTATCATTAACATCTAATTCATTAGATAATCACAGCTGGAAGGTGATTGCTAGTATGAATGTTAGGATTCATAAGGAAGACGTTCCTGAAGAATTCAATGGTACCCCTAGTATTGGTGCCAGAAGTTTTACAAGTGGCATCCTTGAAGATCTAGCAAACGCTTTTTACGGAGTTTCACCGTGGAACGTTTTAGCTGATGCGGATTATTTTGATCAAATATTGCTACCGACAGTGACACGTCCACCGACTGCTAAAGTTTTAGCATTATCCGAAAGGAACCTTTATCGAAAAGGGAAAAAATGGGATTGAAAATATTTACTTCAAGCAGATTGTAAAGAAATGCACTTAAAGTAACGGGTGCAAGAGTTTAACAAGGTGATCATAGATTTTGGTCGCCTTTTATTTGTGGAGTAATGAGTAAATTGTTTGGAATAATATGGTATTATATTCAGAGATCTTGAGCGGGGCAGGCTAGTAGAAGAAGGAGATGGGAATAGCAATTGAAAAAATTATTATGGATTCTAATAGTGATAGTATTTATTTTAAGTGGAACATTAATTTATGTTCTTGTTAATGATAGCAAGGAAACGGCTGAGGTTAGTGGAGAAAACACAAATACAACAATAGAGCAAAGTATCCCTGTTGCTACAACTGAAAGTTATCAATTTCAGGATATAGAGAGTATGGAGAAATCTACTTCAGTAAAAGATGCGTTTGAACGTATCTTTGGTAAAGATCGTCTATTCAACGACTTTGTGACTGATAATAAATCTTATAACGGTGAAATAAAATATATCTTAAACGGTGTATACAAATTAGATTCTATTCCTAATAATGATTGGTCTAAATATTATCCGGAAAAAAATATATCTTTAGCCGTATCTATATTGATATTACAATGAATCCTGGGTTTGATACACGTATGGAAATGGTTGATTTTCTACATTATTTACAATTCAGCGGATTAACAAAACCCGATTTCGTTAAAGAAACATTACCGGAGGATTCCGTGTCCGTAATGTCAATATATAACACTGAAACACCTGAAGAAATCCCGCCATTTACTGTTTATATGGAAGTGTTTCAAGAAATAAAGCCGGGAATGAATAAGCCAGAATCACATCAAGGATGGTCAATAAGCAGCGATGTAATAGAAGTAATGGACTTTAGTGATAAAGAACACATAGTTAATAATATTAATATGTATGGTAATTTCGAAGGAGTTAATCCGTCAGGAACGCTATAATAATCGGATTATTATTAGGCTAAATGGTGCAATAGTTAAACAAGGCGATTACCATAATGATCATCTTTTTCTTTGAACAATATTTTTAGAATATTATGGTACTATTGTATAGAGTTATTGAACTAATGGGGCAGGTACTTAATGAGAATATTAGTTTAATATGGAGATGAAAGGATGTAAAAAATGAAATTATTTAAAAATATGTCTCAAATAGAATCTGATAACTGGAACAAAAGTGCCGTTCTTGGCTTTTATACATATATGTTACTTTTATTCATAGATCAAACTTATAATTTATTATTTGCAAGCAATCTCTTTTCTTCTTCTGTCATTTTTTGGGCTGGACTAATAGTAGCTTTTGGGACCGACTTTATTTTGAATCTAACAACAAAAAGAAAATGAACATTCCATAATAATGATTTGGTTTGTTCAACTATCTGGTGCAATAGTTTAAAAGAGCAACGCTGAAAAAATCTGCGTTGCTCTTAATTATTCTAGAAATACTTCCTATAAAACTCTTGTCGTAGTCTACCACTTAGTTCTGCATAAATTCTTGTAGTTTCACTTTTTTCGTGACCTAACAGGCTTTGAATAACTTCTAGTGGGGCACCATTATTTAGCAGGTGTGTTGCGTAACTATGCCTTAACTGATGAGGGTGAATGGTTTTATTAATACCTGCACGTTTTGAAATACGTTTAATAATATACCTCATTTGAGCAATACTCATTCTATGTGGAGAGCATTCTGTAACAAATATTGCTGGATCGTTATCGTATCTTTTATCTAAATATTTCTTTAGCCAAATATCGCAACGTATATTGAAGTAAACTTCTCGTTCCTTATCTCCTTTGCCACTAACAATAGCAGATTGATTTCCCCAGTTAATACTATTTCAATCCTATGAAACAATTTCTCCTATTCGACATCCAGTAGAGAACATAAATTCAAATAAGGCTTTTTCCATTGGAGAGAAGCACGCATCTCTTAAATATTCTATTTCTCTTTCAGTAAGGAACTTTGGAATACGTTTACCAACTCTTGGTTCCTTTATTTTACTTGCAGGATTTAACTCAATTATACCTACCTCGTGTGACCATCGAAATAAGGAACGTATAAATCTGATACGATGGGACAAACTTGATGGTTTTAAATTATTACTTGACTCAGCTAAATAATTTTTCAGTTGTAGGGTTGTTATATTACTAATATTGATGTTCCCCAAATAATCAATAAGTAGTTTAGCTTGTAGCCTATAAGCATTTAATGTTTGTGCAGAAAAGCCCTCAATTTTCTTATCTGCCTCATACCCCTTTGCTGCATCCGATAATAACATAATTGCTCACCCCCAAAATTATAATTATCAGCATCATTTCCAGATGGTTGAATAAAATAATTTTTTAAATAATTTCGATGAAACGAATGGAAGCTAATGTTAAAATTAAGCTAAGTTATTGAACTAAAGGGGCAGGATAGTTGAATAAGCCTCAAGGCCTATCTTAATTTATTTCTAAGGTTCATTACTAGGAATGCGTTTCCAAGTTATGATGGAATTAAAAAGAAAGAAGGCCATAGGAATTATGAAGAATACTAAAAAGAAATTTAGACTTTGGGTAGTTTTCAGGAATATTTTAATTGCAATAGTGACAGCATCTGCTATTTGGTTCATTTTCAGCAACATTATGACAGCATATGAACAAAAAAAATATCCACCATTAGGGGAATTAGTTGAAGTGGATGGTAAGAATATGCACCTTTATGCAAAGGGTGAGGGCGATAATACAATTGTTTTAATAAGTGGTGCTGGAACTGCTGCACCGGCACTGGATTTTGAACCTTTGGTAAATGAAATGGCAAAGAAAAATAAGGTCGTAGTGGTAGAGCCGTTTGGTTACGGATGGAGCGATATAACTAACAAAGAACGAACAGTGGAAAACATCGTAGAAGAAATAAGATATGCTCTAAAAAAATCTGATATACAAGGCCCATACATATTGATGCCTCATTCCATTTCCGGCATATATAGTATGTATTATGCCAATACGTACCCGGATGAAGTGCAAGCTGTAGTAGGTATAGATTCTACATTACCACAAGCATTGAAATATTTTGGCGAAGAAGCTCCTACAATGCCTGAATATTTGAGTTATCTGGCACCGACCGGAATTGCAAGATTAGCATTATATATAAATCCCGAAGATTTTTTACCTATTGCTAATGATGGTACGTATTCTGAAGGAAATTTAGAAATGACCAAGGCTATCTCGGCTTGGAAGAGTTCTAACAAGAACGTTGTTACCGAAGTCAATGAAATAAAAAACAATATTGATAAGACAGTAGATATGAAATTTGCTTCTAATATGCCAGTTTTATTCTTCACCACGAAAGAAGATAGGATATCAGAGGATGGTAAAAACCTTGTGACTTTTTATGAAACACAATTAACTAATTCTCCATCTAGTAAAATTGTAACTTTAGAGGGGCATCACTATCTTCATTGGACTCGTTATAAAGAAATGAGTAAAGAAGTTAACGAATTCATAGAATCATTTGCTACTGATCAATAACATAAATGGGGATACCATTCTTATTAAACATTAAACAAACGGGTGCTAGAGTTCAACAAGGCGACCATAAACCGTCGATTTTTTCTCTTGTAATTATTAATTGAATATTATGGTATTATTGGAAAGGGAGTTTATTTTTAAACGGGCAGGTTAGTACAAGAAAAAATAGCAGTAAGAGTTTAACAATTAAATTTGATCGGAGTAAATATAAATGAACTATATTAAAGATATGAGAAAGTTTATTGGTAATAGAAGAAAATGAATGTATATTATTACAGCATCGAACTGATGAAGATAATTGGTGTATTCCTGGTGGAGTAATGGAAATAGGGGAAACCTTTGAAGAAACAGTTAAAAGGGAAACTTTTGAGGAGACAGGATTGGAAGTAAATGGATTGGAGTTATTTGGAATTTATTCAGGAGAAAGTTGTTTCGTGCAATAGTGTTCAGGTTATTTTTAAGGCAAGGAAATATGATGGTGTACTAAAACAAAGAGGATTAGAAAGTAAGGAACATAGATTCTTTCGAAAAGAAGATTTACCTGAAAACTTAAATCCTCGTCAAAAACAGTTTATACTTCATTGGGCAGAAGAACGGATCGTACCGATAATAAGTTAATTTAACTATAGGGTGCAATAGTTAAACAAGGCAATCATCAAAACGATTGTCTTTTTCTTTAATAAATATTTTTGAATATTGTGGTATTGTGAAGTGAGAGTTATTTAACTATTGGGGGCAGGATTGTTGAAGAAGAAAAGGGGAGTTTCTAATAGAATTAAAAGTAAATAAAAATTACATTTGGGTATATTTCATAACATTTTATGCCCTATGGTGTATAAGAGAATTATGGTTAGTTCAATATTTAGATCTGATGGATTCTATTCCAAGAGCTATAACATCAGCCATTATTAAAATAGTTATTTGGGTCGTTCCCGTAATATTTTTAGTTAAAATTATGGAAAAAAGTAATCCGTTTTCCTATTTAGGATTACGTCATAACTTTAGAAAAGGGTTAAAATGGACAGGTTGGGTATCCTTAGTCTTCATAACATATGTAGTTTTAAATCTCACCATTTTAGAAAATAATATCGATTTTCAAATAGGGTTTGGCGAATGGCTTAATACTATTCTATTAGTTGGAATAACTGAGGAAATTGTCTTTAGGGGTTTTTTATTAAGAAAACTTAGGGATTCTTTTAGATTCTGGATAGCAAATACAATTACGGCTTTACTCTTTGTATCGATTCACTTTCCTATTTGGTTTTATAAGGGGCTGCTTGAATTCCCTTATATTTTAAATCCCATAATAACAACTTTTGTTTTGGGGATTATATTTGGATTTATATATAAGAAAAGTAAATCTCTTTGGTCAGTAATTATTATTCATTCCTTGTATAATTTGTTAGTGTCACTCTTCTACTACCATGAAAATTAACTTCTGAAATATTGATAAAAAGGCAACACTAAATAGAACGCAGCTCATTCATTCTTTTTAAAAGGGGAGAGCGCCGGATTCCAAGATCTATTGAAGTTGAATGGGTCAGTTTAAGACGCTTCTGGTTCCACAATGGAAACAGTGTAACCAAGACTTTCCAGTCTTCGTAATGAATGCCGAACAATAGATTGTTGTTTTTGTTTATCGAAGTAATCTTCTCCTAAATCTACATACATCTCTTTACGGGTCAAAAGATAATAGGAGATTCTCAATATCGCATGAGCTACTACAATCCCTGCACGTTTTTTACCTTTTCGTGCTGCAGTACGGCGATAAAGTGCACCAAGATAGTTTTTTGATCCCCGGACCGAATGAGCTGCTTCTATTAATGCTGATTTCAAGTATTTGTTTCCATTTTTAGTTTTTGAAGATTTCCTTTTTCCAGCACTTTCGTTATTACCAGGAACTAATCCCGACCATGAGCACATTTGAGATGCGCTAGGAAATTGGTTCTTAATATCTGTTCCAAGTTCTGCCAGCATTTGCTCAGCCATTCTTGTCGCAATGCCTGGAATGGAATCTAAACGCTCTACTTCTTCTTGATAGATACTCACCCTATTGGCTACCTCTTGATCTAACATTTCGATTTGTTCTGATAGGAAGTCAATATGGGTTAAAATAGTCTTAATCATCAGTCGTTGATGATCACTAATATAACCTTGAAGTGCGAGTATTAGTTCGTCCTTTTTCTTTTTCATAGATCGTCTTGCAAAGTTTGCTAGTTTTTCAGGATCATCTTCGCCTTCGGCGATTGCACGAAGCATGTCACGAGCTGATACTCCCATAACATCGGAAACAACAGAACCAAGCTTTATATTTGCTCCTTCTAATACTTTTTGGATCCGATTATGTTGTCTAGCGCGCTCTTCAATGATACTTCGACGATAACGAACAAGTTCACGCAACTCTCGTTGGTTTCTGTCTGGGATGAAACTAGCTCTGAGTAATCCGTGGCGAAGTAGTTTGGCAATCCATTCGGCATCTTTCACATCAGTTTTACGTCCAGGGACAGATTTAATATGTTGGGCATTCACAATTAGAAACTCAACGTCTTCTGCTTCTAGTAAGTTGACAATAGGTTTCCAGTAGACACTTGTACTTTCCATTGCCACATGGGTACACCTATGCTTCTTAACCCAGTCAACCAATTGAATTAGGAATAACGTCTTAGTTGAAAATGTTTCAATCTCCTTTCCTTCTGGAGTGATGATACATGCAGTAATGTTGTCTTTGTGGACATCCATACCACAGGCTCTTTCAATGATTACATCCATTGAAAACATCCTTTCTACGGCATACATTATTGGAGGCTGGTGCAACAACCAGAAAAGGATTAATCTACCATGAGTGCTTCCCGTAAGGGAGCGACAGTCTGTGATGCACCGTGGTCGAAGGAGTCAGACTAACTGAAGGGCTCTAACGCACCATAGTTGATCGACCTTCCTCATCCAGCCGTAGAATCAGTATAGCCAAACTAAATTCATTTTCATTCTCTGTGGTGTAGCGCTGGTCTTGCGCTACATGTATGACTAACTGGTGCATTACTGAAAGAAAAGTAATGTTTCTTCCTTATAAGTAAGGCAGCAGTTAAGTCCTAAAGTGAAACATTTACTAAAATTAGTCGTATTAAAAAGTAGATGTATGATAGTAAATGTATGAAAAGGAGGGGGAAAAGAATTACTGGTACAGTTATTGGTATGGTCTTATTTGTTGGATTTGGAATTATTCTATCTAGTGGCAGAGGTTCTTCATTAATTGCTGGATTTAACACGTTGCCACAAGAAGAAAAAGACAAATATGATTCGGTTGCATTATGTAAGTTTATGGGAAAAGTGATGTTCGCTTTATCATCTAGTATGATACTTTGGGTGCTTAGTGAAGTATATGAAATCAATTGGTTATTAGTTCTCGGTATCATTTTATTTATCGGTATAGTTGTGTTTTCACTTATTTATGCTAATACAGGAAATCGTTTTAAAAAATAGAGTTTATTTCAGTTAATGCTTGAATTATTATATTGACAGCTTGTGAAGTGGCTTACTTAAATCAACTGGTGCGTTAATTCTAGAAGGATTAACGCTATTTTATGTAGGAGTTATTTTACTAAAGGGGCAGGTTAGTGGAAGAAGAAACTTATGATAGAGTATTTCCGACTATATATAAAGGGGGTATTACATTGGCTAAAAAGTTATTTTACGTACTGATTGCATTAGTGTTATTTATAATTAGTGGATGTTCTAATGAAGGGGAAACAACCACAGTAACAAGTGACAGTATTGATGCTGAAGAAGTCTTAACATTGAATCCTGATGCTGATATTTTCCAGTATGATGGAGTAATTTATGAAACTAATATCGATTGGGTTGAAGAATTGCCTTTAACAAAAGACGTTCAAATCGGTGAAATAAAAACAAAAAATGATAGTAATACAGATTTCAAAGATGAAATGGCAAATAAACTTCCAGTTGGTGCAAAGATTTTTTCAGCCAAGGAAAGAGGAGATATTTTAATCGTTGAATTAGAAGGAGAAATCTTGAAATACCTTGCAATAGTTGAAGGGTAATCAATAACAGTCAATGATTGTGAAAAACAACCTTTTTAAACAAACAGTGGCAGGTTAGTTCAATAAGAAATCACAAAAGTAATGAGCATTTACTTTAAAATAAGATTAAACGGAGGTTGAGATGCGAAAAGTTTATCTAGATAGAACAGAATTAACTGGAGCCATAAATGTAAATTTAAAAGATACTGAGGTTATACCAGCAGGTACAAGAATTTATTCTATGAGTGTTTATCATAAAAATGAGGAGTATCAAAAATATGCTAACGATTATGATATTCAATTTATCTTTGACGATGATATTCCACATTTAGAATTTTATACGGTTCCATATGTAGATATTATGGCAAAAGATAGTAAAGGTGGATTTATCGGAACTGTTGGTCAACAATGTGATTTGAAAAGTGACGCACCAATTTGTTATATCAATAAGCATTTAGAGTGCTTGGTAATTTCTGAAAACGGAGAAGATTTTCTGAGTAATATAGGATCGTGGCAAGACAACTTGAAACCCTATGATAAAATTACCGTTTATCGTTCGAAAGCAGAAGCAGAAATGGAACTAGAATTTATCGATTTGTCTGTCTGATAGTCCTCCATCATTATAAATTCATATTGAACTAAGTGGTGCGATAGTCCAAAAAGGATTATCGCTTATTTTTGTTAAATTTATATATTAACGGGGCAGGTTAATTCAATAATCGAAAGGAAAAAGGTATATAGAAAGGGAACTATTTGATATACCAGATTAATTAAAGGAGAGAGGTCTATGAGTAAATCATATATTGAACAAGTACATTATATTAGAATTCCTGTAAAAGATTTAGAACTGTCTGCAAAATGGTATAGAGATGTATTAGGGCTCCAGTTATTAAATATTCCTGAAGAACTTGCAATTATAAAAGTGAATGAAGGACCTTTCTTACTTATCCTAGTTCCAACCGAAGATGAAACATTTGCACATTTTACAATTAATAATGAACAAGAATTTAGCATTGGCTTTACAAGTCCTGAGTTATCTAAATTTCACCAACACTTAATTGATAATCAAGTTAAGGTTGAGGATATAAAAGAAGATAATGGTCATGCCTTTTTCCACTTTTATGACACGAATGGTAATAAACTTCAAGTACACTGGTAGGATTATCATAAAATTACCTTATTTCATTAAACGGGGGCTTTAGTTTAAGTAAGTAGAGTTGCTTATGCATCTCTTTTTTCTTATTCAACTATAGGGGCAGGTTAGTTGAAGAAGAGATGAGAGCAATAATTACAAAGAAAGTTGGGAATATTCAGTTATAATGATAATGATATCCGCATACTATTTAGCTGAAATAGAAATTATCGGTGATAGAAAAATATGGGTGGAGAACTTGATCATGATAATAAATGGTGTGGAAAGAACCGTTAAAGGTCTATTAAAAGAGGAAGATAAAATATAGTTAGTTAAATAATCGAAAGAGAGGTAACAAAATGAGGTATTTTATTATAACAGGAACTTCTAGAGGTATTGGAAAATCATTGGCAAAGATATTATTAAATGATGAGAATAACCATGTTATTTGTATTTCAAGAAGTATGAGTACAAATTTATATGACAACGCAGGTTTAAAATTCGATAATGTAAGAAACTTTTCTTTTGATCTTAATAATTTATTCGATATTAATTCTCTTTTTCAAAGTGTATTTAATTTAGTTAGTGAAGATGATGTTGATTCTATTTATTTAATCAATAATGCAGGTGTTCTTTCCCCTATTGGACCGATTGAAGAAACTATTAGTGAAGATGTCATTAGAAATATAAATGTGAATTTAATTGCCCCTATATTGCTTACATCTCAGTTTATTAAACACACAAACAATTGGAAAATAGACAAAAGAGTATTAAACATCTCGTCTGGTTCTGCGAAATATTTGCTTCCTTCCCAAAGCCCTTATAGTACTGCAAAAGCAGGTCTGGATTCTTTTACTAAAAGTATTTATTTAGAACAAAAAGAAAAACCTTTTCCAGTAAAAATTATTTCAGTTTATCCAGGTGTAATAGATACGAAATTACAAACTGAAATACGGTCAACAAGTAAAGAAAAATTCCCATATGTTGAATTATTTAATCAGTTACATGAAAAAGGAAAATTACAAACACCTCTAGATACTGCTGAAAAACTTATTCAACTATTGATGAGTCATGATTACGGTAAACAAACAATAGTAGAGGAATTAGCTCCAATGTAACTTAATAGTGGCTACTCATGGTGTTTAGTAGCATTATTTTCATATCTGATAAATCCTGGTGTTTGATGCTGTGATAATTTATTTAGTTTAAATCTATATTGTGAAATATTGTACTTAAATTATCGGAGTACGGTTAGTTGAAGAGGAATAAATTAGGACCATCATATAAAATGTGTGGTCCTTTTAATATCAACTATACTATTTACTCATATAACCTAAATATAAAAAATCTAAGAGTTTTAATGTGCTAAATTATCTCTTATTAAAGTAACTGGTGCAAGAGTTAAACAAGGCGATCATCAAATTGATCGTCTTATTTTTTGAAAGTCGTATGGAATATTATGTTAATATTAAATTAAAGGGTTATTGAACTAACGGGGCAGGTTAGATTTATGGGGGGATGTATGTTGAAATCAATTAGTATATGGTCAATAGTATTTATCATATTTGGATTACTTTTCTTTGGATTAAACTGGATTATAGTGGGATATTCTGAACTTATTGCATTTATAGGAGCTATTTTTATATTGTTAGGGGCTATATTTAGTTTTATTGCTATCTTTAAAAATGAAAAAGGTAGTTTAAAATTTATATCACTTGTTTCTTTTTTTATTATCTTATTTTTAATAACTTGGTTTGAACCATTTCAGGCTCTCCGTATAGTAACTTGGCTTAAAAATATTGTTTAATTATTTAGTGCTTTAACACATTAATGAAATCTCAATACAACTTTAATACCAATCGTATTCGGTTTGGCTATTATCATTATAGGTGGGTTAATGTTAGTTGGGCCGCTTACCTTAAACCAGCCATTTGCTTTAACAATTACACTTGTATGTTGTTATATCAATAATATTCGGAAGGATAGCTAAAAAAATATATTATAGTTTTGAATGATTTAATAGTGAATTAAAGATTAAAGCTATTCAAGTAACTGGTGCTTTTCTTAAAGAAGGAGAAGTGCCCTTTTTTGTTGAATTCATACAATAGGGAGTAGGTTTGTGGAAGAGGATTGTTATCTACAACAGACATTTTATTACTGAATTCAAAGAGAATTATGTTAAACAAATGTTGAATGGGAGTGAGTTAATTGGAACAGAGTACTCAAAGAATTTAGACACCGCCAAAACATATTGTTTCAGCGGCAACTATTGTACTCAATGAAAAAAAGGAAATTCTACTAATCGAGGGACCTTTGAGAGGTTGGGAGATGCCAGGTGGGCAAGTCGAAGAAGGAGAATCATTGAAAGATGCTGCTATCAGAGAGACAAAAGAAGAATCAGGTATAGATGTTGAGATAATAAAATTTTGTGGGATATTTCAAAATGTACACAGGTGTTACTATATTAGTAATCCCTAAAGAAAACTTGGTTGCTGTTCGTATGTTTAATAGTTTTGGTTCACCAGAAGGATATGATTATTTATCTGATGTCAGGTCTTTCGGAGATACAATAATGAGTTGTTTACAAAGTACATAAATTGATGTATGACGAATTTACTTTTTTCAGATGCTTGATGGAAATAATGAGTTTGTGAAAAAATGTACTTACATTAACTGGTGCTTTAGTTGATTAAGAAAATTGGCCAGGATCTCTTAAAGAGGTCCTTTTTGTGTTAAATAACTAACTATACTATCTAAAATGACAGTGCAATTGACAGCCGAATTGACATCGATTTTGACATACCAATTGGCACCAATTTTTATGTACAATGAACTGAGAAATTCGGTTGCCAAAAAGCCCTAATTTAACCATTGATCGTTGATATAACAACAAAACTGACGTATGCCAATTAATACGTCAGTTTGTCTGTCATTTAATTAATATGCACCTCAAAACGGAACTCTTTACCATACGATGGACCGCTTTTTTCAATGTCCTGCTGACTTAAATCGTCCACCCTGAACCTCTTGTGTGTCCATAATGGTGGTGAAGGCAGTTTTGTCAAGGTTAAATACAATTGCTTTAAGCTTCGCAACTTCTAGACGTGTTACAACGACATAGAGCACATTTGTATCTGTACCTGTATAATTGTTTTGGCCATATAATTTGGTTACCCCACGTTTCAATTCTTCACCGATTACTTCAGCAATATCCTCTGACATGTTGGAAACAATTATGGCTGCCTTTGTTTCGTTCAGAATACCTTGCCCGATTGCATCGATTGTTTTTGAAGCAATATAGTAGGTTAGGATTGATAGCATTGCTTGTTCCCAACCTAGGACAAAACCTGCCCATCCAAAGATAAATATATTGATGAACATAACAAATTCACCAACAGAGAAAGACATTCTTTTGGTAATAATGATTCCAAGTATTTCTGTCCCATCCAATGCACCAGCATTTCGAATGACAATACCTACACCAGCCCCTAGAATCAAACCTCCAAATACAGTTGCTAATAATGATTCATCCGTAATTGGCTCAACTTTATGTAATAGTGACTCTACAACAGATAAAGAAATAATACTAAATAAAGATGAAAATAGAAAATCTTTTCCTAATCTTTTAAATCCAGCAATTAGAAATGGAATATTAATAATTAAGACTAGCACCCCGAAGCTTATCCCTGTAAGGTGATTAATCAGCAGGGAAACACCAATAACTCCACCATCAATAATGTCATTTGGCACGAGAAATAATTCCAAGGCAACTGCGGCTATCCCCGATCCAATAAACAGCATAATATAACGGCGAATCAGATGGGTAATTGGCTCTTTATGTAATTTTTTTGTCATTAACTTTCTCCCTTCTAACAATATGAATAATAAAATTTTATATATACTTTCATCTAGCTGTCAATGAGGAAAACGAAAAAGTGACATTTATTAATAGAAATGGCAGAATTAAATGGAATGTCTCATCTAAATATGAAAAGATTACAGTCAATAATAGGATAGTATTCCTGCAATTCTTAGCATGATTCAGAGAATAAGGACTTAAGCAACGCAGGTCGAGATGTGACAGGTTTTCATATTGTAACTAGAAAAAGAGGAGGGAAAAGTTAAATGCTTAAGATAATTCTATATACGAAAGAAAACTGTACACTTTGTATTGAAGCGGAATCGTTACTATCATTATTTAAGAAAGAATATCCTTATGAGTTGGAAAAAAAGGATATTTATGAGAACGATGCATTATTGGAAGAATATCAATTGTTAATTCCAGTAATCGAGCTAAATGGAAAACAACTCAACTGTGTAGAAATTAATTATGATTCAGTAGAGAACCTGCTTATAGAGAATAACAATTATGGTGTTGGAGGTTAAGATAAACGCTTAGCAGATTGGAGAGTCATATAATCAGGGGAATTCTTATCCTCTAGCTTTACAATACTTTTACAATTTGTAACCTCAATATATTTGTATTTTAATTCAAGTATGCTATACTGAAAATGTAATCGGGACAATTTAAAACAGTATGGGACTTTTTTCGTCCAGTATGAAGGAGTCTTAGGATGGGAACATTAACTGATTTACAAAAAAAACTCGTTCCAGATCTCTTGGAAGTAATGCAGCAGCGGTATTCAATTTTACAAAGTATTAATCTGTTTGAGCCAATTGGACGGAGAGGTCTTGCTGAGAATACAAATTTAACTGAGCGTCACGTTCGTGGTGAGGTTGAATTTTTGCAAAAACAAGAGCTCATTCAAGTAACTTCAAAAGGAATGTTTATCACAAAAGAGGGTAAATTAATTCTGGATCAATTAGCCAAATTTATGGGAGAATTGATGGGCTTGAATGTTTTAGAGGAACAATTAAAGGGAAAATTACATGTAAAGAAGGTTCTCATCATTCCTGGAAATAGCGATGAAAATGATTGGGTGAAACGAGAAATGGGCAAGGCCTGTGTCACATTTCTTCAATCGATTATGAAAGAAAAAATGATCATCGCAGTAACAGGTGGGACGACTATGGCTGCCGTTGCAAATGCAATGACACCACTGAATAAGAGCAAGGACTATTTGTTTCTACCAGCACGTGGGGCAATCGGTGAGAAGGCAGAAAACCAATCGAATCGAATTGTAACAGAGATGGCAGAAAGAGCAAATGGTGAATACCGATTACTTTATGTCCCAGACCCTTTAAGTGAAACGGCATATCAAACACTACTTACGGAACCATCGATTCAAGATGTGTTGCAACAAATCAAGAGTGCGGATGTTGTCATTCACGGTATTGGTGATGCTATAACGATGGCAAACCGGCGGAAGACTTCGGAAGAGATAATGACGAAGCTACAATCAAATTCTGCGGTAAGTGAAGCGTTTGGTTATTATTTTGACGAGTTTGGGAATATTATCCATAAGGTCCGCACATTAGGGATACAACTGGAAGATCTTAATTCCATGGATCATGTATTAGCTGTCGCTGGAGGTAAATCAAAGGCAAAAGCGATTGTTTCCTATTTTAAACAAGGGAAAAGTGATTTACTCATAACAGACGAAGCAGCTGCGAAACAGATTTTAAGAGGGTAACCTCTTTTAATATATTTTTTACAACTCACATTATTTAGGAGGAATAAGAATGGCAGTAAAAGTAGGTATTAATGGTTTTGGTAGAATTGGACGTAATGTATTCCGTCAAGCACTTAAAAATGACGAAGTTGAAATCGTAGCGGTTAATGACTTAACAGATGCAAACATGTTAGCTCATTTATTAAAATATGATTCAGTTCACGGTAAATTGGATGAAGAAGTTTCTGTAAACGGCAAGAACATTGTTGTTGGCGGAAAAGAAATTAAAGTTCTTTCAGAACGCGATCCTGCTAACTTAGGTTGGGGAGATCTTGGCGTAGAAATCGTAATCGAATCAACTGGTCGTTTCACAAATGGTGAAGACGCTAAGAAACATATCGAAGCTGGAGCGAAGAAAGTAATTATCTCTGCACCTGCTAACAATGAAGATTTAACAATCGTTATGGGTGTTAACGATGATAAATACGATCCTAGCCAACATAACATCGTTTCAAATGCTTCATGTACTACAAACTGTTTAGCACCATTTGCTAAAGTATTAAATGATTCATTCGGTATCAAACGTGGATTAATGACTACAATTCATTCTTACACAAATGACCAACAAATTCTTGATTTACCACATAAAGACTACCGTCGTGCACGTGCTGCAGCGGAGAACATTATCCCAACTACAACTGGAGCAGCAAAAGCAGTTGGTTTAGTATTACCAGAAATTAAAGGTAAACTTAATGGTATGGCTGTTCGTGTACCAACTCCAGATGGTTCATTAACAGATTTAGTTGCTGAATTAGAAACAAATGTAACTGCTGAACAAGTTAACGAAGCTTTCAAAGCAGCTGCTGAAGGTCCATTAAAAGGTGTATTAGAATACACTGAAGAACCAATCGTATCTTCTGACATCGTAGGTAACACACATTCATCTATCCTTGATGGTCTATCTACAATGGTAATGGAAGATAACATGGTTAAAGTTGTTTCTTGGTATGACAATGAAATGGGCTACTCATCACGTTGTGTTGACTTAGCTGCATTCATGGCTAAAAAAGGACTATAAGATTAGCCTTTAAAAACTTCTATAAGATTAGAATAAAAGGAGGAGGAGCAAGCTCTTCCTCCTTTTTCCATTTTTATAAACAAGGCAAGCTTGCTTCACTTAGTATATAATGAACGGTGAAAGCAAATGATAGAGTGGGCTAGAATGCAACTCTATTACATAACTTAAGTTTGGGAGGGTGTACAAATGAATAAAAAAACACTTCAAGACCTAGATGTTAAAGGCAAAAAAGTATTTTGTCGTGTAGACTTTAACGTTCCAATGAAAGACGGGGAAGTAACAGATGATACACGAATCAGAGCAGCATTGCCAACGATTAACTACTTAACAGAACAAGGCGCAATCGTTATCTTGGCAAGCCATCTTGGTCGTCCAAAAGGCCAAGTAGTAGAGGAGCTACGCTTAGACCCTGTTGCAAAACGCTTAAGTGAATTAGTCGAGAAAGAAGTAACGAAGACTGATGCAGTTTACGGTGAAGAAGTTGAAAAAGCTGTAGCTGGACTGAACGAAGGCGATATTGTATTACTAGAAAACGTACGCTTTGAAGCTGGTGAAGAGAAGAATGATCCAAAACTCGCAGAAGCATTCGCAGCACTCGCTGACGTGTACGTAAATGACGCATTTGGTGCAGCACACCGTGCACATGCATCAACTGTAGGGATTGCAGAGAAAATACCTTCTGCAGCTGGATTATTGATGCAAAAAGAATTAGATGTTTTAGGTAAAGCATTAGAAAATCCAGAACGTCCATTCACTGCAATCATTGGTGGAGCAAAGGTTAAAGATAAAATAAATGTTATCGATAATTTCTTAGATAAAGTGGACAACCTAATCATTGGCGGTGGGCTTGCATACACGTTTATCAAAGCACAAGGTCATGAAATTGGTAAATCATTATTAGAAGAAGATAAAATCGATTTAGCAAATGAATTCATTAAAAAAGCAGAAGAAAAAGGTGTTAATTTCGTCCTTCCAGTCGATGTAATTGTTGCGGATGATTTTTCTGAAACTGCAAACACACAAACTGTTGCAATTGATCAAATTCCTGCAGATTGGGAAGCATTGGACATTGGACCAAAAACACGTGAAAAATATAGCCAAATTGTTGCCGATTCTAAATTGATTATTTGGAACGGACCAATGGGAGTATTTGAGTTAGATGTATTTGCAAACGGAACGAAAGCTGTTGCGAATGCGTTAGCAGAAACTGCTGGTTATTCTGTTATTGGCGGTGGCGATTCAGCTGCAGCAGTTGAGAAATTCGGTCTTGCTGAAAAAATGGATCATGTTTCAACAGGTGGAGGAGCTTCCCTTGAATTTATGGAAGGTAAAGTACTTCCAGGCGTTGCAGCTCTAGACGAGAAATAAAAGGAGAGGTGAACTTAGATGCGTAAAAATGTAATTGCAGGAAACTGGAAAATGAACAAAGTATTATCAGAAGCAAATGAGTTTGTCGATGCAGTAATTGAAAAAGTACCAAACAGTGACAATGTAGAAGCAATTGTCTGTGCACCATTTGTTTATTTACCATCATTGGTAGAAAAAGCAAAAGGTACGAATTTGAAAGTTGCAGCACAGAACATGCACTTCGAAGAAAACGGTGCTTACACTGGTGAAGTTAGCCCGGTAATGTTGAAGGATCTTGGTGTAACACATGTTGTCCTTGGTCACTCAGAGCGTCGTGAATATTTTGCTGAAACAGACGAAACCGTAAACCAAAAAACGGTAGCAGCTTTCAAACATGGATTAACTCCAATCGTTTGTGTTGGGGAAACTTTGGAACAACGCGAAGCAAATGAAACAATGAGCTTAGTGGAAGACCAAGTGAAAAAAGCTGTAGCAGGATTGTCAAATGAGCAAGTAGCTGAAACGATTATTGCTTACGAACCAATCTGGGCAATTGGCACAGGTAAAACTGCGTCAAGTGAAGATGCAAATGAAGTTTGTAAACACATCCGTAATGTTGTAAAAGAAGTAACTTCTGCTGACACAGCAGACAAAGTTATTATCCAATACGGTGGAAGTGTAAAACCAGCAAATGTTGAAGAATTATTGGCACAATCTGATATTGATGGTGCATTAGTTGGTGGCGCAAGTCTTGAAGCAGATTCCTTCTTACAGCTAGTGGAGGCTGGAGCTAAATGAGTCAAAACAATTTAGCTGCAATAATCATTTTAGACGGATTCGGAATTCGTGATGAAGTGATGGGAAATGCAGTCAAACAAGCAAAGAAACCGAATTTTGATCGTTACTGGAACCAGCATGCACATAACCAGTTAACAGCAAGTGGTGAAGCTGTTGGTTTACCAGAAGGTCAAATGGGTAATTCGGAAGTTGGGCATTTAAATATTGGTGCTGGGCGTATCGTTTATCAAAGTTTAACTCGTGTGAATTTATCAATTAAAGAAGGCGACTTTTTTGAAAAGGAAGCATTCTTAAAAGTGATGAATCATGCAAAAGAAAATGGAAAAGCATTACATCTATTCGGTCTATTGTCTGATGGTGGTGTACACAGCCATATCAATCATTTATTTGCGCTGTTAAAATTAGCGAAGCAAACAGATGTAAAAGAAGTATATGTTCACGCATTTTTAGATGGTCGTGACGTTGGACCACAAACAGCAGACCAATATATCACTGCAACACAAAATAAGATGGATGAATTGGGTGTAGGTAAAATTGCGACAGTATCTGGTCGTTATTATTCAATGGATCGTGACAAACGTTGGGATCGTGTGAAAAAATCATATGATGCGATGGTTTACGGTGAAGGTCCAGCATACACAGATCCATTAGATGTCATTAAAGATTCTTATGCAAATGGCGTACATGATGAATTCGTAATTCCATCTGTAATCGTCGATGAAAATGGCGATCCAGTTGGAAAAGTCCAGGATGAGGACTCGATTATTTTCTATAATTTCCGTCCCGACCGTGCAATTCAAATTTCTCGTACATTTGCCAACGAAGATTTCCGTGATTTCGATCGTGGCAATAAAGTACCACAAAATTTACAATTTGTTATGCTAACAGACTTTAGTGAAACAGTTAATGGCTATGTAGCATACGAACCAATTAATTTAGATAATACAGTTGGTGAAGTACTTTCCCAACATAATTTAAGACAATTACGTATCGCTGAAACTGAAAAATATCCACATGTGACATTTTTCATGAGCGGTGGTCGTGAGCAGGAATTCCCTGGTGAAAAACGAATTTTAATTAATTCACCTAAGGTTGCAACCTATGATTTGCAACCAGAAATGAGTGCCTATGAAGTAACGGACGCGTTGCTTAAGGAGCTTGATTCTAATGAACGTCCAAATGCGATCATCTTAAACTTTGCAAATCCGGATATGGTTGGACATTCAGGAATGCTACAACCAACAATTGATGCAATTGAAGCAGTAGATGAATGCCTTGGAAAAATAGTCGACAAAATTATTGAACTTGGTGGAAATGCAATTATTACAGCAGACCATGGTAATTCAGATGAAGTAACAACATTAGCAGGTCAACCAATGACTGCACATACAACTAGCCCGGTACCGGTTATTGTAACGAAGGAAGGAATCACAGTAAGAGATGGTGGTATTCTAGCAGATTTAGCACCAACATTACTTGATTTATTAGATGTTGAAAAACCAGTCGAAATGACTGGAACCTCATTAATTGTTAAATAATAAAACTATAAAAGTTAAAAGGAGAGATTTTCATGCCATACATTACAGATGTCTATGCACGCGAAGTATTAGATTCACGCGGTAACCCAACAGTTGAGGTAGAAGTATTCACAGAGTCAGGTGGATTCGGTAGAGCATTAGTGCCAAGTGGTGCTTCAACTGGTGAATATGAAGCAGTTGAGCTTCGTGACGGAGATAAAGACCGTTATTTAGGTAAAGGTGTTCTTCAAGCAGTTAAGAACGTAAATGAAGTAATTGCTCCAGAATTAGTTGGATTAGATGTTACACGTCAAAATATTATTGATGCACTAATGATTGAACTTGACGGTACAGAAAATAAAGGAAAATTAGGTGCAAACGCAATTCTTGGTGTTTCCATGGCAGTAGCACATGCAGCAGCAGATTTACTTGATGTTCCTTTATACAACTACTTAGGTGGATTCAATGCCAAAGTATTGCCAACACCAATGATGAACATTGTAAATGGTGGAGAGCATGCAGATAATAACGTTGATATTCAGGAATTCATGGTAATGCCAGTTGGTGCTGAATCATTTAAAGAAGCACTTCGTATGGGAACAGAAATTTTCCACTCATTGAAAAATGTATTGAAATCAAAAGGATATAACACAGCTGTTGGTGATGAAGGTGGATTCGCTCCTAACCTTGGTTCTAACGAAGAAGCTCTTCAAACAATTGTTGAAGCAATCGAAGCTGCTGGTTACAAACCAGGTGAAGAAGTTAAACTTGCAATGGACGTTGCTTCATCTGAAATTTATGAAGACGGTAAATATAACCTTAAAGGTGAAGGCGTTATTCGTACATCTGCTGAGATGGTTGACTGGTACGAAGAAATGGTTAATAAATACCCAATCATCTCAATTGAAGATGGTTTAGACGAGAACG
Source organism: Oceanobacillus zhaokaii (assembly GCF_003352005.1). Classification (GTDB taxonomy): domain Bacteria; phylum Bacillota; class Bacilli; order Bacillales; family Amphibacillaceae; genus Oceanobacillus; species Oceanobacillus zhaokaii. The sequence continues at coordinate 2,737,388 of NZ_CP024848.1, read as the reverse complement.
ACTGGGAAGGTCATAAACTTCTAACAGAGCGTCTAGGTGATCGCGTACAATTAGTAGGGGATGACTTATTCGTAACTAACACGAAGAAACTTGCACAAGGTATTGAGCAAGGTGTTGGTAACTCTATCTTAGTTAAGGTTAACCAAATCGGTACACTTACTGAAACATTTGAAGCAATTGAAATGGCGAAACGTGCTGGTTACACAGCTGTTATCTCTCACCGTTCTGGTGAAACTGAAGATGCTACAATCGCTGATATTGCTGTAGCAACAAATGCTGGTCAAATTAAAACAGGTGCACCATCACGTACAGACCGTGTTGCGAAATACAACCAATTACTTCGCATTGAAGATGAACTTTCAGGCATGGGCGAGTACGGTGGATTAAAGTCTTTCTATAACTTGAAAAAATAAGGATTAATGTTAGATTGAAAAGAGACAGAGTTTATCTGTCTCTTTTTTTTATGCTTGTTTATTGATTAAGCACTTATTCTTCTTTTACATAAACTGTCGTATAATGAAAAAACGCATGCAATGATAGAAATGGAGGAGACCAAGTTGAGTATTCTCAAGACGATTAAAGCACGTCGTTCAGCACATACATTTAAAGATAAACCTGTTGATACAAAAATATTAAAAGAAATATTTACATATGGAAGTTATGCGCCAACTCATTATATGAAGGAACCATGGAATATTAAGTTATATCAGGGAGAGGGAAGAACTGCATTTGTTGATGCAATTATCGCGAGCTATATACGTATCGGGATGATAAGTGACGATGCGAGCCCAAAAACTTTAAAAATGGTTGATTCGATGAAAAGCTTCCTATTGTCCATACCACATCATGGATTAATATATTTTGAAAGAGAAGCTGACTCGATACGTTTTGAAGAGGAGTACGCCGCTGTATGTGCGTTTATTCAGAATGCACAGCTAGCAGGCTGGGAATATGGTGTTGGTATGTTATGGACGATCACGCCCTATATGAGTGATCCGCTTTTTCTGGAGGAAATAGGATTAAATAGTGAAGTATTTAAAATAGCTGCTGTTATGCAGATTGGCTATCCTGAAAAGGTATCACGAAATAAAGGCAGGACACCGATAGAGAAGAAGCTGGAGATAATTGAATAGGGGTTGGTTATTTTGAATTGAGGAAAGTAGGCGATGAGAGCACATTGGAGCAGGAACGCAGATTATGTATGTTGAAGCGTAAACTCAGTAGGTCGGAACGCAGATTAAGGGAACTGAGCGCTGCCCAAAATCCTGACCCTTTTTAAAATAAAAGAGGCCGGACATCAGCCCCGCCTCTTCATTAATAATTATTTTTGTTCCGTTTTTTCCTTTACAAATGCGACAACTTCTTCTGCAGTTCCCATTGATAAAATGGTATCTTTATAAGACGCTAGGTCATGTTTTGATAGATCGCGAATTTGTGTACGTGCTGGTAAGATTGATGTTGCACTCATGCTGAATTCATCAAGTCCAAGTCCGAGCAGAAGTGGAATTGCAATTGGATCTCCAGCCATTTCACCACACATGCCAGCCCATTTGCCTTCGCTGTGTGCTGCTTCGATAACGTTGTTTACTAAGTTTAAGATTGCTGGGTGGTACGGTTGGTACAAGTATGAAACTTGTTCATTCATACGGTCAGCAGCCATTGTATATTGGATTAAGTCATTCGTACCGATACTGAAGAAATCAACTTCCTTCGCAAATTGTTTTGCGATAACTGCTGTTGATGGAATTTCCACCATGATACCAACTTCAATCTCATCGGAAACCTTAACACCGTCAGCTAGTAAATTTTCTTTTTCATCTAGTAAAATTGCTTTAGCTTTACGGAATTCTTCTAGTGTAGCAATCATTGGGAACATGATTTTTAAATTACCGTAAGCACTCGCACGCAGTAATGCACGAAGCTGTGGACGGAATACATGTTCATTTTCCAAACAGTAACGAATGGCGCGGAATCCTAAAAATGGATTCATTTCTTTTGGCAGATCTAAATAGCTTAATTCTTTATCTCCGCCAACATCTAATGTTCGAACAACAACAGGCTTGTCTCCCATTTGTTCAAGCACAGATTTATATGCTTCAAATTGCTCATCTTCTGTTGGAAGTTCATTTTTGCCCATATATAAAAATTCAGTACGATAAAGCCCAACACCTTCACCACCGTTATTAATAACGCCAGCAACATCTTCAGGTGTACCGATATTTGCTACTAATTCAACCTGTTCTCCATCTTTGGAAAAAGTTGGTTCATCTTTTAGTTTTGCCCATTCTGCTTGTTGTTCAGCGAATGAAGCTTGTTTTCCTCGGTATGTTGCTAATTCATCCTCAGTAGGATTAATAATAACATTACCTTCTAAACCATCGATAATGATTAGATCATTTTGTTTTACAATTGATGTGATTTCTTTTGTTCCTACAATTGCAGGAATTTCTAATGAACGAGCCATAATTGCAGAATGTGATGTACGACCACCAATATCAGTTGCAAAGCCTTTAACAAATTGGCGATTTAATTGTGCTGTGTCAGAAGGTGTCAGATCATTTGCAATCACAATTACTTCTTCATCAATTAATGCTGGATCCGGGAATGTTACACCTAGTAAGTGAGCCAGCACACGTTTGGTAACATCTTTAATATCTGCAGCGCGCTCACGCATATATTCATTATCCATATTATTGAACATGTCGATGAACATATTTGAAACTTCATCTAATGCAGTTTCAGCTTTTGCATTTTCTGAAGTAATCTTATCCTTCATTGGATTGATTAATTCTGGATCACCTAAGATAAGTAAATGAGCGGAGAAAATTTCTGCATGCTCTTCACCAAGTGCTTCTAATGTATGTGCTTTAATTTTCTCTAATTCTTGTTTAGAAATTTCTAAAGCAGCATTTAAACGATTTATTTCTTCTTCTGTATTTTCGATTTTAACTTTCTCGAATGATAGATCTGGCGTAACTAGTTGATAAGCTTTTGCGATAGCGATACCAGATGATGCAGCAATACCTTGTATGTTTGTCATGAAAATTTTGCCAACCTTTCAATAAATATAGTATTAAGAACGATTACACATCAATTTCATATTATCATGTGAAAACGCTAACAATCAAGTTATATTGTGAATAAACTATTCCAGTTTAAACGGTCACGGCTATTATCTCTTTACTAATTGTAGAAGAGTGCAAGCTTTTGTTACTTCCGTCTACATTTTAGAAAGATTCTTTTCGATCCACTGATACAATAGTAAATAAATTTCAGCTTTATTTACTTCATTTAATATTTCATGACGGGCAGAAGGGAGTTGCATAGTAGTAATGTTCCTTAATCCTGCTTTCTTATAGAGATGTGCTGTTCGCCAAACTCCTTTTCCATAGTTACCAACAGGGTCTGCATCTCCACTAATAATTAGCAATGGTAAGTCCTTACGAATGTATCTGTTTCTTCTCTTATTCTGCATATGATTTAAACCAGTCATTAAGTCATAGAAAAACCTTGCAGTCGGAATATAGCCAGAAAAGGGGTCCTGTATATATTGTTGCACTACTTCCCCATCGTTTGATAGCCAGTCAAAGTCTGTTTTCTTAGGTTTTATTTTCTTATTATAATGACCGAATGCAAGATTATTCATAAAACGTGACGGTTCTCTAGGAGGCATTATGGATGCGATTGATTTTCCGACTGTTGTGGTAATTGCGGGAAAATAACCAGTTCCAGATAGAATAACGGCGTCAATATGCCTGCTATATGTTTGGATATAATTCCGTACTAGGAAAGACCCCATACTATGACCGAAAAGGAAAATCGGAACATCTGGGTAAACTTGCTTTATTTTCATAGAAATAGCTTGAAGATCACGGACAGCTTTAAAAAAACCATCATTATCAGAAAAGTATCCTAGTAATCCCTGTTTCTCTCCTGTCTTACCATGCCCTCGATGATCGTTACCATAAACAATGATTTCTTTTTCTACTAAAAATCTGGCAAAATCTTCGTAGCGATTAATATGTTCTGCCATACCATGGGATAGCTGAATAATTGCCTTTGGATGCTCTATTTCAGATCCCCATTTTCTAATGTGAATTTCCGTTCCATCCTCCATTTCTAACCAAAATGAAGATTTCATTCGATTTCCCCCTTGTTTATGAAGTCATTTCTTTCTTCTTATCTTAAATTGGATTGTGATATACGTCCAAGATTAGTTAATAAATGGCTTGCCTTCTTATTGAAAACTATGCTAAAGTATTTAATAGAAAGTTGTCCGTAATAGGAGGTATCATATTTAAATGACTAATTTAGTAAATATTTTATTAGTAATTGATGCACTTGTACTAATCACGTTTGTCATATTACAATCTGGTAAGAGTGCTGGTCTATCTGGTGCAATTTCTGGTGGTGCAGAACAATTATTTGGTAAACAAAAAGCTCGCGGAATGGATTTAGTGTTACAACGTGGAACCATTATTACTTCAGTACTATTTTTCTTATTAGCATTTACAAGTGGATATGTATTATAATAAAACTACCCTTGTCACTATTAAGTGATAAGGGTTTTTACATAGTTAAAATGAAAATACAGATACAAAATACCTGTTAACAAATACTTACTGTTAGAAATGGAGAATTCAGATGAAGATAAAACAACCACAACCATTTACTTTTGAAGCAGGACCACGTGCAGTATTACTATTACATGGATTTACAGGGCATACTGCTGATGTCCGGATGCTTGGAAGATTTCTGGAAAAGAAAGGATATTCCAGTCACGGTCCGATTTACCGTGGGCACGGATTACCTCCAGAGGAATTGATTAAAACGAATCCAGACCAATACTGGGAGGATGTGCAAGCAAGCTTGCAGCATTTGCGTGATTTAGGCTACGAGGAAATAGCTGTTGCTGGACTTTCACTTGGTGGGGTTTATGCATTAAAACTTGCCTATACGACACAAATCAAAGCTGTAATCCCAATGTGTGCGCCGATGTTTTATTTAGATGAGGCAAGCTTGGCAAGAGGTTTCAAAAGCTTTACAAAGCAATATAAGCAATTAGAGGGCTTGAATGAGGAACAAATTGAAACAGAAGTAAATGAATTATATGAAGAAGGTAAAGAACTATTTTCATTAATGGGACAAACGATTACAGATGTAAGAGATAATGTAGATACAATTTACACGCCTACAATGGTTGTTCAAGCAAGAAACGATGAGATGATAAATACAGACAGTGCAGATTACATTTATGATCATGTAGAAGCAGATGTGAAGAAGATCAAATGGTATGAAGAATCCGGTCATGTAATTACACTCGATAAGGAAAAAGAACAGCTGCATGAGGATATTTATCAATTCCTAGAAACATTAGATTGGAAAGTATGATTATAGTTTTACTATAAAAGGTATATAATATGGGAAAGAAGGTGAGCAGATGAAAGAAAGAATCTTAACATTATTTAAAGAAACTGGCACAAAGCCATTATCAGTAGAAGAAATTGAACAAGAATTGGAAGTTACCGATTCAGTTGAATTTAAAGAATTAGTAATAACACTAAATGAATTAGAAGAAGCTGGAGAATTGGTTCGAACCCGAAAAAATCGCTTTGGGCTGCCAGAAAAAATGAATCTAGTCCGTGGGAAAATTCAGATGCATGCGAAGGGGTTTGCATTCTTAATTCCAGATGATGAGAACGGGCGAGATGTATACATCCATCATTCTGATTTAGGCTCAGCAATGAATAATGATAGAGTGTTAGTACGTTTAGAGAAAACGGAAGAGGATGGTAATCGTCCTGAGGGACAAGTTATCCGTATTCTAGAGCGTGCGGTGCTGCAAGTTGTGGGTACTTATGAAGATAATCGTGCATTTGGGTTTGTGATTGCCGATGATAAGCGTATTCCCAATGACATATTTATCCCGAAAGGCAGTACGAATGGTGCGGTAAGTGGTCATAAAGTAATTGCACATATTACGAAATATCCAGAAGGAAGAATGAGTGCAGAGGGCGAGATTATTCATATTCTTGGCCATAAAAATGATCCGGGAATCGATATTTTATCGATTATTTATAAACATGGGATTACCATTGATTTTCCCGATGAGGTGTTAGAGCAAGCCGCGAATACACCAGAAACGATTAGCGCAGAGGAGCTTGAAGGTAGACGTGACTTGCGTGACGAAGTAATTGTTACTATCGACGGTGCAGATGCAAAGGATTTAGATGATGCTGTTACGGTCAAACGATTGGAAAATGGAAATTATAAGCTTGGTGTGTACATTGCTGACGTTAGTTATTACATCGATGAAGGGTCACCAATGGATAACGAGGCACTTGACCGTGGAACAAGTGTATATTTAGTTGACCGGGTAATTCCGATGATTCCACATCGTTTATCAAATGGGATTTGTTCATTAAATCCACAGGTAGACAGGTTAACCCTTGGCTGTGAAATGGAAATAACAGCAACTGGTGAAGTGGTGAACCATGAGATTTTCCAAAGTGTCATTAAAACAACGGAAAGAATGACATACACCGAGGTAAATAAAATATTAGTAGATAAAGATGTGTCTCTAAGAGATCGATATGAGCCACTTGTTCCTATGTTTGAAGAAATGGAAGAACTTGCTGCGATTTTGCGTAAAAAGCGGATGACTCGCGGTGCTATTGACTTCGATTTTAAAGAGGCACAGGTCCTTGTCGATGATAAAGGGAAAGCAGTGGATGTTGTCTTACGAGAACGCTCTGTCGCAGAACGTCTTATCGAAGAATTTATGCTAGCAGCAAATGAAACAGTTGCAGAACATTTCCATTGGATGGACGTGCCCTTCATTCACCGGATTCATGAAGACCCAGATGAAGGAAAGCTGCAAAACTTCTTTGAATTCTTAAGTGGGTTAGGAATTAAAGTTAAAGGAACAGCAAATGATATACATCCAAAAGGTTTACAAAAGATAATCGAGGACATCCAAGGTAAACCGGAAGAAATGATTGTTTCGAAGCTCATGCTTCGTTCGATGAAGCAGGCAAAGTATGATCCACAAGGTATAGGGCACTTTGGACTTGCAACTGAATTTTATACGCATTTCACATCACCGATTAGAAGGTATCCCGATTTGACTGTCCATCGTTTAATTCGCAGCTACCTTGTAAATAAGCAGCTGGATAAGAAAAACCTTAGCCACTGGAAGGACAGATTACCAGAGATTGCCAAGCATTCATCAGAGATGGAGCGTCGGGCTGTCGATGCAGAGAGAGATACAGATAGCTTGAAGAAAGCCGAGTTTATGAAAGAAAAAATCGGCGAAGAGTATACTGGTTTAATAAGCTCAATCACCAATTTCGGTATGTTCGTTGAACTGGAAAATACGGTAGAAGGTCTTATTCATGTCAGTTATTTGACTGATGATTACTACCATTATGATGAACGCAGCCATGCATTGATTGGTGAACGAACAGCAAATGTTTATCGAATTGGGGAAGAAGTTAAGGTTAAAGTCGTCGCAGTCAACACAGATGAATATACCGTTGACTTTGAATTAGCTAATGCCAGTGGCGGAAAGTCGAAAACCCGTAAGCCACGTAATGACCGTAATGAAAGAAAATCAAATGAACCATCATATAAGAAAAAGTCAACGAAAAAGAAAAGACAAAGAAGGTGAGCCAGAATATGGCTCGCTTTTTATTTTTACTTAAAATATGTAGCATAAATAAACTACTTGCATAATATATTTTGAAAATATAAAGTTGCACATGGTAAAACTTATTGTTGACATCTAATTAATTGTCGCTTACACTACTTAATAAGAAGATCTGCAAGAATTATACAATTAAGTTATAAAGGGAGGGTATATATTTTATGAGTGATATTTTATTAGCGTTTTTATTTACGCTGTTTGCAGGTCTAGCAACGGGTGTCGGAAGTATGCTTGCATTTTTTGCAAAAACAACCAATACTAAATTTTTATCTTTTGCATTAGGGTTATCTGCTGGGGTAATGATTTATGTATCGATGGTTGAGATATTTTTCAAAGCAAAGGATTCATTAACAGGAGCACTTGGTGAAACGGAAGGGTATTGGTTAACGGTCGTTAGTTTTTTTGCTGGAATGCTTGTCATCGGTTTAATTGATAAGCTTATACCGAAATACACAAATCCACATGAAATAAAGAAAGTGGAGGATATGGAAAAAGGGAACACATCGGTTAAAAATCCTGAGTTAATGAAAATGGGTATTTTTACAGCACTAGCGCTAGGCATTCATAATTTTCCAGAAGGGATTGCAACATTTGTTTCCACATTGCAGGATCCATCCATTGGTTTTGCAATAGCTGTTGCTGTTGCCATTCACAATATCCCAGAAGGAATCGCGGTATCGGTGCCGATTTATTATGCTACGGGTGATAAGAAAAAGGCATTTCGTTTATCCTTCTTATCTGGATTAGCTGAACCAGTTGGTGCACTCGTTGCTTTTCTTTTTCTTATGCCGTTTCTAAGTGATGTGATGTTCGGTGTCATTTTCGCTATGGTAGCAGGAATAATGGTATTTATCTCACTGGATGAACTATTACCAGCAGCTAAGAAGTATGATGAGGCACATCTTTCTATTTACGGAGTAATGACTGGAATGGCGGTAATGGCAATAAGCTTATTGTTGCTAGCATAACTAAGTGAATGGTTGTTCCTTGGAATTCTCTCTAAACTTTGGTAAAATAGAATTCCATGTAAGCAGTAGGAGGAATTTTATGCCAAAGGGTCAAGGAAAAACACTCGCACAAAATAAAAAGGCATCACATGATTATTTTATTGAAGATACGTATGAAGCAGGAATTGTACTACAAGGAACAGAAATTAAATCCCTTCGTAATGGGCGTGCAAACATTAAGGATGCCCATGCTAGAATCGATCGTCGGGGTGAGGTTCAACTGATTAATCTGCATATTGCAGAATATGAACAAGGAAATCGGTATAACCATGATCCAACACGTACGCGTAAACTGCTCTTACATCGGAAGCAAATTGATAAATTAATCGGCCTAACCCAGCAACAAGGATATGCACTTGTCCCACTCAAAATTTATATTAAAAATGGCTATGCCAAAGTTTTGATTGGACTTGGTAAAGGGAAGAAGAAATACGACAAGCGTGATGACTTAAAGCAAAAACAAATGAAGCGTGACGTCGATCGGGCATTGAAGGAATATAACAAGTAATTACTTGGAAGATAAGAAAGTATAAAAACTTATTACGTAATGACAATTAAGGCTATTCACCCAAGGGATTAGGCATTGGCATTTGCCAAGTTTTCTAGTAAATCCTTCCAACCCTTGAAAAAAACGTGATTTATGCTATAATAGAATTAGTCGCTAATAGACAAATTATTAATGCTCGTATTTACCCGAGCGTTTCTCCTAATTTGGGGACGTTACGGATTCGACAGGGGTAGTTCGAGCTCAGGTTGCGCGTCGAGGTTACGGCTCGTAAAACGTTACTCGCCTAAATATAACTGGCAAAGAAAACAATTACTCTTTAGCAGCTGCGTAAGTAGCACTAAAGGATCCTTCCTGCTATCGCCCGTGTGGCAGATTGAAGGGTCTCAACTTTAAGCGGGCTATACGAATATCCGCCGTCTGAGGATGTTCGTTGAAACCAACCAGACTAGCTTTCACAACGCCTGTTGGTAGGCAGAGTGAAAAGCGAATTACGAATATACCAACTACACGTGTAGAAGCCTGAGTGGCGTTGCCTCTGGACGTGGGTTCGATTCCCACCGTCTCCACCAATACATAATGTTGGTGGTTTTTTTGTGTTTTAATAAGTGTTACTATACTATAGTTAAAAAAATGTTCCTAAATAATAATTTATTTTTTAATAGAGCTTCATTTTATTTATCATTTATTGGAGTTGCTGAATCATATTTATTTAGTATCCAGTATGCACGTTTTTTTGTTACACTCTAAGAAATCTTGGGGAATTAGTGCATAATTTAGGATGTATATATTCCTCGCAAGAATTGACCATGCTCATTTATAAAAGGGAGTAGTCGTAGGGATGTATGAACATTTCAATGACGAAATTCTAAGCTATATGTACCATGGTAACATGCTACATGAGGATTCGGATGGTAAAAGTGAATTAATTTCTCCAACTAAAAATATGCTGATGGGTGCAGAAAAAAGTTTCTTCCATCAAGAATCAGCATCTATCTTTAGCTGTCCATATAGAGCAAATTTAAATCCGGAGGTTCAATTTGCAGAACGGATGATTGAGCAAAATGGTGATTGGACTTTGATTAGCGTTCCAAAAGAGTTAAATGCACCACTGGTCCTTCGTCAACAAATTGCGGTATTTGATGTGAATGGTAAAAGTGGGCGAGCCGTAGAGTTGCCTTAAGTGAATGGAATGACTCCTTGGCTTTATTTTATGGATGGTAAGGCGGAAGCAGAAGCCAGTGAATTGACAAATGTGACATTACTAGAAAATAGTACCCTTGTGTTATTCGTATTTATCCTAGATTACCCAAGAAGTTATAAATATCTTCTTAGGCAATCATTAAAGGGGCAGTATTACAGCTAAGTATTAACACAAAAAAGCTAAACCATCACTCCCAAACGAGAGAAATAGAATTGGCGTTTTTTGTCTTATAACCAGTATTAATTAATTACGCAATTTACGTAATTCCAGCCGTGCATCATTTGAAAGTGAACCGCCGATATCCATTAATTCAACAATATCTTTAAAGGCTCTTTCGGGAATTGCTAGATCGGCTAGTTCTTCTTGAGAGAAACCTAAATTTATATCATCTTCCCGCCCATCTTTCAATTTAGTAACGAAATCAGGTTCCGTAACAAAAGGCGTTGATGCACCAACCATATCAGCGAATTGGAAAGCTTCCAGTGCTTTTTCCGGTGAGTTGATGCCGCCAGTTGCCATAACTGGAATACGGCCTGCAATATGGTCATACACAACTTGATTCATAAATTTGTCTTTAAATTTCCCTTGCCGAATGGTTTGTTTATAAATATTCTTACCCCAACTTGCAGTAGCTAAGTATTGGATATTAGCTACTTCCATCACTTGATCCATGAAATAAAGAAAGTCTTCCACACTGTAGCCGATTTCATTGCCACGTGTTTCTTCTGGCGTCCCCCTAAAACCGAGAATAAAGTTAGCAGATGCTTCTTCATCGATGACTTTCTGGACAGCCTTCAACACTTCGATACCAAAACGTGAGCGATTTTCAAGGCTTCCGACACCATATTCATCCTCACGCTGATTAGAAAAGGTGGATAGGAATGTTTGAATTAATAAGCGCTGTGCACCTGAAATTTCAACCCCATCAAACCCGGCTTTAATTGCTCGCCGTGTTGAATCGGCATATTGGGTAATGACATGCCCGATTTTACGTTTGGTCATGGGTAAGACTGTATGTTTAATGGGACTTTTTAAGTTCATTTCACTTGGACCATAAACGACACCGAAGTCTTTAAGCGATATTTTAGAAAAACGGCCAGCATGAGTTAATTGAATAATTGCCTTAGCACCGTCTTTCTTCATCGCTTGAGCGAGCTCTTTAAGTCCTTCGATACTGCGGTCATCATCGATACTAAAGCCATATTCAAACAATTGACCATATTCTTCAATATAAGCAGCACCCGTAATTTGTAGAGGTGCTGAACTAGCACGTCGCTCAGCATAAGCCAAGTCTTCCTGAGTAACATAACCTTCAATGGTTGAAGAGTTAGTAATCATTGGTGACAGGACAAAACGATTATCTAATTCAATACCATTTGGTAGAGTTATTGATTCAAATAAAGGTCTATATTGTTCTGTTGTCTTCATTTGCATGCTCTCCAATTCCTTCAATGATATGTAATTGTTAACGTTAACTTAAACCCTAGCACCCATTGGGAGCTATGTCAATTTGATACAGATTTTGATAAATAGAAACAATATATTAGATTATTCATCACAAATGATATACTGTAAATATAGTAAAATTCAAATTAATTAAGAAAGAGGGATTACTATGAAAAAACGTGGTAGCTTTTTATTTATTGAGAAAAATGATGACGTTTATACTTTAAGTATGACGCCGGAATTACAAGATGATATTGGTACAGTTGGTTTCGTAGAATACATAGATGCTGATATCCTTGAGGTAGATGGTGCAATATTAAATTTGGAAGCTTCGAAAACTGTTTTTGAATTGGCTTCTCCGTTGGCTGGTAAAATTGTTGAGCGAAATGAAGCATTAATAAAAGAACCAAGCTTATTAAATTCAGCCAAAGCAGAAGAAAACTGGGTAGTTAAATTAACAGATGTTGATGAAGAAGCGTTTAACCAATTAGAAGAAGCTTAATTAGTAAATGCTTTACTAGACTATTTTTGGTAGATAAGAAAGTATAAAAACTTTCTTATTACATAAGTGAAAACTAAGGCGGTCATCCAAAAGCTCGGTTAAACCTTAGTTTTCTAATAAGTATATTTCTTAATAGGGGTAGGTTATGGATCAAGAAGCGCAATTAGATTATCTGATCGATTATTTACTGAACGAGAATCCAAATGCTAAGGGAAAAGTGATGCAGTACAAAACGGGTACTGTAGAAGAAAAATTAGTCATATTTCGAGGGCTGTGTAATATCCGACGCCCTGAACCGGTGACAGAACAATTTATCCGGGTCCAAGATGCCTTTTTAACGCAGTGGAATAACGAACGGCCGTTAACCTCATTGAATGATTTGGCAGCTCTTCAGCCGCAACTTTATTTATGGCAAGGCGACATTACGAGTCTAGCAGTAGACGTGATTGTTAATGCAGCCAATAGTGATTTTCTAGGTTGTACGCAAGCGAATCATGATTGTATTGACAATATTATTCATACATGTGCAGGTGTAGAGTTGCGGTTAGATTGTAATGCTGTGATAAAAGCACAAGGACGTAAAGAGCCGATTGGTAAAGCAAAAATAACGAAGGCATATAATTTACCGTCAGACTATATCATCCATACAGTCGGTCCATTTATCGACCAACGTGGCGTCACACCCTTAAGGGAGCAATTATTAGCTTCGTCTTATCGTTCTTGTTTAGCCTTGGCTGATGAGTACCAACAAGGGACGATTGCTTTTTGCTGCATTTCAACAGGTGAATTCAATTTCCCTAATCAACGTGCGGCTGAAATTGCGATTCAAACTGTGAAAGAGTACTTAAGCAAAAACCAATCAACACTTAATGTTATCTTTAATGTGTTTAAAGATGAAGATTTACAGATCTATCAGACATTATTAGGGATGAAAGAATAGGAGATTGCTATGCAACAACTTAAAACACATTGGCAGACACTAACGATGGATTCATCACTGCCACAAGCTGATTTTTTACATCAACTAATAGAAGAAGCTGAAGCGATTGTCATTGGGATTGGTGCAGGGATGTCTGCCGCAACTGGATTTACCTATGTAGGAAAACGATTTACTGATGCATTTCCTGATTTTATTGCGAAGTATCGTTTCTTTGATATGCTACAAGCAAGTCTATTTGATTTTGAGGATGAACAAGAATATTGGGCCTTTCAAAGTCGCTTTAGTTTGTTGAATTTTTTTGATCAACCAGTCGGAGAAGCATATGTCAATTTGCGACGAATAATGAAGGATAAAAACTATCATATTATCACAACGAATGCCGATAATGCGTTTTATGCAGCAGCGTTCGATATGGAAAAGGTCTTTCGTATTCAAGGAGAATACGGGTTATGGCAATGTTCTAATCACTGTCATCAACAGACTTACCACGACGAAAGCTTAATTCGTCAAATGGCCCAGGAACAATCAGATATGAAGATTCCTGCAGAATTAGTTCCTCATTGTCCAAAATGTGGGGCTGTAATGGAAATTAACAAGCGTAATGAAGAAAAAGGAATGGTAGAGGATGGTCATTTTCATGAGCAGAAAGAACGCTATGAAAAATTCCTAAAAGAGAATCAAGATAAGAAGGTACTCTTTCTAGAAATTGGAGTTGGGCATACAACGCCACAATTTATTAAACATCCTTTCCAACAAATGACGGAAGCAAATCCTAAGGCGTTGTTTGTGACAATGAATCAGAAGGATTACTTCATTCCACATGCGATTCGTCCACAGACGATGCGAATTGATGAGGATATTGCCGAAGTATTACATACAATAGCACTGAATGATTAATGGAGGTAGCTGATGTATTTAATTGAATCGAAACGTGATGGAGAATGGATTTATGATCCAGGAGTGGCAATGGCTTTACAAGAATATGTGAAAGATCATATTTTCTTAGATGATGATGTGTTGTTCCCATATATGATGCAGCCAGCTGTTCAAATTGGAAAATTCCAGAATGCATACGAGGAAATCAATCAACCATATATGGATGAGCATGATATTAAAATCATTCGCCGCGAAACAGGCGGGGGTGCGATTTATCTCGATGACCGTAATATGAGCTTTTGTTTCTTATTTAACGGTAATAACGACATTTATGGTAATTATACACGTTTGTATGAACCGGCCATCAAGGCACTACAGAAATTAGGTGTGGTTAATTTAGAACAAAAAGGCCGAAATGATTTAGTTTTAGATGGCAAGAAAATTTCAGGTGCAGCTATGACGTTACAGAATGGACGCATTTACGCTGGGTATTCGTTACTATTAGATCCTAATTATGAAGCAATGGTGTCCGTATTAAACCCTAACCAAAAGAAAATTGAATCACACGGCATTCAATCAGTTCGTAGCCGCGTAGGATCAATCCGTCCCTATTTAGCAACTGAACATCAAGAAATGACGGTCTGGGAATTTACTGATTATATGATTTGTCAATTACTCGAAATTGATGATATTAGTCAAGCGAAGCGCTATGAATTAACCTCAAAAGATTGGGCAGGGGTCGATAAAATTGCCGCTGAGAAATACAATAATTGGGACTGGAACTATGGTCGTTTTAAGCAGTTTGAATATCGCTTAACGGAACGTTTTTCAATTGGAACGATTAGTATCGGTTTAAGTATCGAACATGCTAAAATTGCCGCTATCCAAATTACAGGGGACTTTTTTGGAACGAAAGATGTTAAAGAAGTTGAAGAGGCTCTAGTAGGGGAGCGATTAAGAAAAGCTGACTTATTAAAATCCTTAGAGATGCTGGATTTAATTAATTATTTTGGAAAATTGACTAAGGAAGAGTTAGTCAATTTTATGTTAAGTATTCCGACAGTTGAAGTATAAGCAGCACCACGAGACTTAGAAAGAAGGATAAAATAAAATTGGTTAAATTAGGGATTCTAGATTACGCTCAAATTGATGAAGGAAGTAATGCCCAAGTAGCTTTGCAGAACACGATATCTCTAGCCCAATTAGCAGAATCACTTGGATATGAACGATTCTGGATGGCAGAACACCATAATGTGCCTGCTTTTGCCAGTAGTTCCCCTGAATTGATTATCATGCGTTTAGCAGATGCAACGAAGCGTATTCGTATCGGTTCGGGTGGCGTGATGCTCCCTCATTACAGTCCTTATAAAGTAGCTGAGAATTTTCGTGTTCTCGAAGCTTTTCATCCTAATCGAATTGATTTGGGGTTGGGGAATACAATTGGAACGCCGATTGTGAATCGAACACTGAATGAGAATAAAAAGAGTAAGCTCAATTACGAACAGAGTATTGTTGACTTAACCAAATATTTAAGCGACCAAGTGGACGAAAATCATCGCTTCCATGGCATTGCTGCTAATCCAGTTATTACAACCGTTCCACAGATGTGGTTATTATCAACTAGTGTCAAAAATGCCAAAATGGCGGCTAAGTTAGGAATAGGCTATACTTTTGGCTTATTCCCGCTTGCTGGTATTGATAAATTGAATATCGGAATCCAAGCAGCGAAGACTTATCGTGATGAATTTAGACCTTCCCTTTTTATGCCAGAACCGAAAGTATCTATTGCACCATTTGTTGTTGTTGCTGAAACGAATGAGCAAGCGGAAGAATATGCGAAGTCCTTAGATCTTTGGTTACTTGGCACTGATAATTTTGGTCAATTGAGTGAATTTCCATCGGTTGAAACAGCTCGTTATTATCCATATACGAAAGAGGAAAAGACAATCATTCAAGCTAATCGGACTCGAATGGTAGTTGGCGATATTGAAAATGTCACAGCACAATTATATGAATTGATTACTCAGTTTAAGGCTGATGAATTATTGTTAGTACTACTAATACCGGGGTTAGAAGCCCGCAAAAAAGCAATAGAATTATTAGCTGGAAAATTTAATTAAAATTTTTTATTAGGGATAATGTGAGCTGATTCCTTTGATACACCATCATACATTTACTGTATGATGTTTTTTAAAAATCCACAGCATCAACCTGCATTTCGAGCTTATGGCTAAGTATACTTAGTCATAAGCTCTTTTTGCTGAATTTAGGGTTGAAGTCTCGAACTTGTGAAGGCAGTAGTGGCAGTTAGCTTAAGATAAGGGTATCTAGGGCGTTAATAAAAGAACTTACATTTTATCCACATTTCACTTACAAGTTTCTGGATTAAAAGTCTCATTATAAAATATTTTCATTTTTTTACTATTTCTGCTTGAACAGCACGTAACGTGTTGATTTATACTGAAGTTAATTTAGGAGAAAGGGGAAAGGAAATATGTATACAATCGGTCAGTTATCCAAAAAGACAAGTGTAACGGTAAGGACATTAGATTATTATGATGAAATTGGCTTACTTAAAGCCATATCGAAAACAGATGGTGGCCATCGCTTATACACGGATGAAGATGTAATGCAGCTGCAGCGGATATTAGCACTAAAATATATGGGCTTCTCATTAGAGAAAATTAAATTGGTTTTAGAAGAATCAAAACAGACTTGGCAGGATTCTCTGAAACAACAACTGGAAATGGTACGTCAGGAGCAAATGCGTCTGAAGATATTGGAACAGGCGCTTGTGGGAGTATCTTATTCCATTGAGATTGAGGGACATATCGACTGGCAGATGATTTTTGACATTATTCATTTATTTCAAAACCCAGAAACAGCAATGGAATCATATGAATCTTATCTAAATGAAGAACAAATAAAGTCCTTGTTCCAATTAAATGAGCAACTAAGTGAAGCGGAAATTAAGAAATGGATATCTTCCATTGATGACATTAAGAATAATCTTGATCTTAATCCTAAATCAGACAATGCTCGGATTTTAGTGGAAAACTGGATGAAGCAAGCTGAAAGCATGCTTGGAAATGATGAAGAATTATTAGGCGACTTAGCTGATGCTTTGAGGAACATGCAAGATGGCATCGTATTTTATCCGATGACGAAGGAAGTTATTCATTTTATTGAAAGTGTAGTTAACATTCATTCCTTACACGAAGAATAGGAAAGGGAGGAGAACTAGATGGTGCTTGAAGTAAAAGGTGTAACGAAGGTTTTTAAAAGACCAGGCAAGGCGGGGTTTATTGCTAATGATAATTTAACCTTTCAAATTAAGGAGGGGGAGATTTTTGGTTTATTAGGTCAAAATGGAGCTGGGAAAACGACGTTAGTCAATCAAATTTTAGGCTTGTATACTCCAGATGAAGGTGACATACATTTATTGGGTGAATCTGTTTTGAAGTCACCCACGAGATCAAGATCCATTTGCTCTATGCAGCCACAATCGCAAATTTCTTTGGGATCTCTCACCCCAATGGATGCAGTGACATTAATGGGTAAAATGCGTGCAGGTAAAAAGTATGATCCTAAGCGAGCGGAAAAACTCTTCGAATCGTTAAATATGGGAGAATGGCTTAAAAAAGAAGGTCAAAGTTTATCGGGAGGTGCCCGTCGTTTAACCGCTTTTTGCATGGCTGTCATTGTACCTGGAAAACTCGTCATTTTGGATGAACCAACGAATGATGTAGACCCTGTCCGCAGAAGATATTTATGGCAAGTAATCCGTGAATTGACAGATGATGGGACTTCCGTTATTTTGGTTACGCATAATGTACTGGAGGCGGAGAAGGTAGTTGATCGAGTGGCCATTATGCATAAAGGAAGGATTCTTACACAAGGTACACCTGGAGACGTAAAACAGCCTATTAGTCACCAAATACGAATGGAGATAAGTCTCACAGGCGAAAAGTATAAAATGGTAGCGCCAAAATGGGTAATTTCCTCCTTTGAAAAAGGTACACGATTGATTTATACAATTGATTCAGATGAAGTATCAACGGCGATTGATTGGGCTAAGAGCCAAGTAGACAGTGGCTTTTTAATAGACTATAATTTGTCCCCTGCAACAATCGAGGATATTTATATTAAATTAACTTCTGGAGAGGAGATGCAGGCATGAATAATACGTTTAGCCAATACAAGTATGTTTTTCAAATACAATTGATTCGAAATATCGGATTCTTTATCTTTATGTCACTTATTTTAATCCTTATTTCAATTGGAATAGTAATAGGGTTTACCTATATGATTCCGGATCCTAGTAATGCGAGCTTTCTTTATTTGGCAACCGGTGCTCCTACAATTATTCTAATTATCATTGGTCTAGTAATTTTACCACAACAGATTGGTACTTCGAAAGCGGATGGTTATATGGAATTTATGAGAACATGGCCTGTGAAACGATCTGTAATTCTTGGTGCAGATACAACGCTATGGTTATTTCTAGCCATTCCAGGCATTATTGTATCTTCAATTGTTGCGCATCTTATTTTTCAACCAGGTTATGACGTTTCATGGACTGTCGTTCCTGCCTTTCTCTTGGTTGGATTAACTTCTATTGGTGTTGGGTATGGTTTTTCTTACCTTTTATCACCAACAGCTTCACTAGCAATTTCCCAAGTTGTTGTATTTGGTGCACTTATGTTTTCACCAGTAAACTTCCCAATGGAAAGACTCCCAGAATGGCTGCAAATACTTCATGATATACTTCCAATCTATTCCATGGCTGAAGTGATTCGTTCTTCTTTAGCTGCTTCTACGTTTACGGCAAGCACCGGCAATTATATAAACTTAATTATTTGGTGTATTTTAGGATATGGTGGTGCGATCTTTATTTTAAATAAAAAGTAAAGAAGATGACTTTTGGTTAATCATTTAAGTTTGCCTTATACAACGCCTATTCTTCCACGAACAAATATGGCGGTGGAATGAATCACTGGATGATAAGAAAATGTCAAAATATTAAAAGATCAATTATTAAATCGAGGCCACTGAAAAAGCATAAGATTTTCAGTGGCCTCGTTAATTCAGGTGTTTTAGACATCGTCTTGTTTTAGTAGCAAAGATATCAGCTTTATCAGCCTAATTTAGAAAAAGATTAAAGAAACTAGAGTCTTTTATTTCGGTTCGGTACATCATTTCTGAAACAGTTACAAATTTATATCCTTCTTTTGTTAATTGAGGTAAAATCCTTTTAAGTGATTCAACGGTTCGGCTACGATCGCCACCTGCATCATGGAGCAGAATGATATCGCCTGGGCTTATATTTTTAAGGATGTGATTCGTTATTCGATTGACACTAGGGTTTTTCCAATCCTCAGGATCCTGATGCCATGACCAGAGGACAACATGATTTCCGCTATCTACTGCTGTATTTATTGTTACATCATTATAAGTACCACCAACTGGACGGAAAAGGGCAGGTTTCGTTCCAGTAATTTCATAAATAATTTCTGCTGTATCATCTATTTCCTTCTTTAATTCTTTTGAAGTAGTGAGGTGATATTTATGATTATAAGTATGATTTGCTATTTCATGACCTTCTCTGAACTGACGATAAATAAGCCCAGAGTATTTCTTAGCATGTGCACCCAACACAAAAAAAGTAGCTTTTGCATTGTAATTTGCCAATACATCTAATATATCCGAAGTGTATAATGGATGTGGGCCATCATCAAAGGTAATAGCAACCATTTTTTCCTTCGTATCTATGTCCCATGTGACCTGACCTGTTTTTTCATAGTCCCAGCGATCTTTTGCGAATATCTGCATGTTTGTAAAAAGTAATACATAAAAGAAAATCGGCAGGAAAAGGATTGACAGTGGTCTTCTCATATAAATAGCACCTCAATGTATCAATTGATTTATGGCTACAAAAGTAAAGGATACGGAATGTAGTTTCGTTTTAGTCTATGGAGTTTAAAAAAAATTAGTCATTGAAATCGAGAAGAGGGCCTGAACTTGCAATCGTCGATGGTGCCTATCTATTTACTTCCGCCCATAATCTGCTTTTATTTCACCCCAGTTTTTAGTGTCCCATTTAAGTACTTTATTATCATATGTATGATTGTGAAGCCAGTGAAGGGCGCGGTCAATTAATTCCCATATTTCAGCGGTGGACGCATCCCTTTTCAGTGTTGTCGACACCGCCTTTTCCTTTACCCATTTCATGGCATTCCGGGAATCTGTGTAAACTGTTTTATTACTGCCTAACTTATTCAAGTATGCCAATGCATGCACAATCGCCAGAAATTCACCTAAATTATTCGTGCCTTTACTGATTGGCCCGTTCGAAAAGATGACTTCACCCGTTCGTGTATCTACACCTTTATATTCCACTGGACCAGGATTCCCTCGGGTTCCAACGTCAACGGAAATACTGTTATAATCGATTTCATTGGAGACGAAACTGCTTGGCCTACCTGAACTAGTTTTTCTATTTGATTGACCTTTCGCAGCTTTTTGCGTATTTCCTTTACCCCAATGATATTGCCAGCCTTCACGATAGGCTTTTTCTGCAAGGTCCCGACTTTCAAAGGATTTGAATTTTGCTTGATCAAAGTGATTTGTCTGTGCTTGACAGTCTGCCCAGTTCGAATAGATACCTGGCTTTTTGCCAACCCAGACAACATAGTATTTTTTCTTCGCCATTGAATTACTCCTCGCATTTTCATTAAAATTGTTCATTAATTATATCATTAAAGTTACCACCTTTCATACTCTCTGACGCAAGCTAAGTCTCCCTTTAATGACGACTTGTCTATGTTGGTTTTCCCCATGAATTTTCAGTTCATAATGATCCACTAAAGACCCTGTGATAATTAATAAATCATCTACATATAGGGGTGCTATTAATTTTATTTGATGGAATTGGATCATCCAGGATTGTCCAAGTAAAGGCGATACTAGTCTGGAACTGATAGCCATTGACAACATGCCGTGTACCACCTTTTGGGGATAACCAGCTTGCTTTGCGGCCTCGATGGACAGGTGAATTGGATTCCAATCATGCGAAACATTTGCATAGTTTTCTACCATTTTGTTTGTTATTAGAATCACGAAAGTCTTCGGGAAAAATCCTTCCAAATTCTTATCCATTACGATCACTCCAATACAAGCATAAGTGTTGTATTACTTGTGGCAACAGTTCTACCATCTCGGTTTATGCGTAATTCATTTTTTGAAAAAAGCTTCCTTTCCTTTTGCCGCACATTCAAAACGGTAATTTGGCACATATATGTTTGATTTGCCACCAAGGCTTCCAAGTACTCGAATACTTGCTCAGTTTGAATCAATGGAGATTGATTCTTGAGCCACGGGATTTCTATTTTTTGCCAAAACAAAGTAGGGTATGTTGCTGGTAAAACTAGATTGGCATAGCCGGCATTTCTTGCTGCTTCCAGGCTATGAAAAATTGGATTTTCTTCTCCGATAGCTTCCGCATATTTACGTACGTGTTCTCTTGTAACATTGATTGCAACTGTATCTGTAATAAATCCAGCTTTAATCATGAACTTTTATACCTTTCGAATAACGTAGCAAGTCCTAAACCTCCACCAATACCTAGTGTGGCGATGGCATACTTACCTTGAAGACGTTGTATTTCAGTTAAAAGACGTGTGACAAGGATTGCCCCTGATGCACCATAAGGGTGCCCAAAGGCAAGGGCGCCTCCACCGACATTTAATTTGTCATCGGAAATGCCGAGTTGCTGCTGGGAAGCCAACACTTGGGAAGCAAATGCTTCATTTAATTCTACTAAATCAACATCTGTGATAGTTAATTGTGCTCTCTTTAATAGCTTTCTCACAGCAGGAACTGGACCGATTCCGAGCAGGTTAGGGTCTACGCCTGCACTCGTTGCATCAACAAATTTTAAAAGAGGCTGAAGACCAAACTCCAGACATTTTTGCTCGGACATTATTAGAACAGCTGCAGCCCCGTCATTCACAGGACAAGCATTGCCAGCTGTTACTGTTCCATTTTCTTTAAAAACAGGGCGAAGCTTAGTGAGTGTACTCATTGTTAATTGTGGTCGCGGACATTCATCGTCGTTTTTTCCCTGCAGATCAACGATTTCATCTAAAAACCGACCCGCGTCTCTTGCTGTGATTGCTTTCTGATGGCTGTTGTATGCGAATAAGTCTTGTTCCTCGCGTGAAATTTGATAAGCTTCTGCAACATTTTCAGCAGCTATTCCCATATCAGGATCCCCAATGGATTCGGGTGAAAAGCGTGCACGTGTAAATAAAGTTGGCGCCCCGTAGAGAGAGGTGGGCTTTTCCAGCTTCCATGGAGCAAGGCTGCTACTTTCAATACCACCTGCAATATAGATATCTCCTGCTCCAGATTGAATATTTCGGCATGCTATATTGATTGCTTCTAATCCGGATCCGCATTGGCGGTCAACGGTAACTGCAGGAACATCGACCGGAATACCAGCAGTTAATGCTGTAAGCCGTGCAATGTTCCCGCCAGGCCCAACAGCATTCCCGAGAATCACTTCATCAATAGAATGAGGATTAATGCTACTTTCCACGATTATTTCCCTAATTACGGCAGCTCCTAAATTTTCAGGGGGAATGTTTTTAAACATCCCGCCTATTTTACCAACTGCAGTCCGTTTTGCTTGTACAATTACAGGTGTGTTCATGATGTATACCTCGCAATCTGTAATGCGACATCGTTTCGTGCAATTTTTCCTGTGGACGTATATGGAAAATCGTCCACTTCATAAAATTCCTTTGGGCATTTATAGTTAGGTAAATGTGCATGACAATGCGCCTGTAATTTTTCTAATTCTGCTTGTTTTTTCCATTTAACTAGTGCGATTACTTTTTGCCCCCAATAATCATCGTCTATACCGATAACGACAGCTTCTTGAACGGCCGCAATTTCCTCCATCACTTTCTCTACTTCTTCTGGATAAACATTTAGCCCGCCACTAATAATCATATGTTTTTTTCTTCCTACAATGGTAAGGATTCCTGCATCATTGATAAAACCTAAATCACCAACGGTTGCACCATAATCCGTTAATACTTTCTCTGTTTCTTCGCTGTTATGAAGATAGCTAGTAAATAAAAAGTCACTTTCAATAAAGACTTCACCTATTTCGCCGTTTGTAACTCGCTTCATTTCCTGATCCCGTATCGTTACCTTAACTCCAGGAAATGGTTTGCCAACACTGTCGGGATACCAATCTGTCACATCATTGGAGGCATAAGAAATAAAACTTAATTCAGAAGCACCAAAATATTCATAGACAACACTTTTAGGAAAAACATGCTGCAGTCTCCTTCTTAATTCAGGTTGCAACTTCGCCCCAGATAATAAGAAGACGATCTTTTCCTGAACTGGATTCACGGTTTGTTCAATAAACCCATGAATCATTGTTGGGACCGCATAAACAACTGTTGCCTTCCTGTCATTTAATACCATTGGTTTAAAAGTTTCTGTTAGTTGTAAGGTTGCGCCAATATGAAGCGCATGAGTAGCAGCAAACAATGATAGGGAATGACACAATGGGCCTGGCGCAAGAATTATATCCTCCTGATTGTATTGAAATATTTGTTCTGCAACAGAAAAGCTCGTTAACCAAGATTTGTGATTTCTAATAAAACCCTTTGGTGTGCCAGTTGATCCGGAAGTAAATCCGAGATAGAATGCTGCATTGTCATTATGGTTCCAATCTCTGACAATCATATTGTCAGATGGCTCTTTCAATGTTTCTATCCCGTATGATTTATCAAACATATTGGAGATGCTTTCAGGAAAGTGCTCGCTTATAATGATCAGATCGGGATCAGCAGTTTTCATGATCTTCACGATGTCCCTTTTACGCCATTTCGGATCAAAGGGAATAGCAATCCATCCTAGTGTTAAAACAGCAAAATATAATTCAAGAAAAGCTGGCTCATTGCCAATTAATATCGCTACCTTTTGTGGATTGTTTTTCCGACTAAGGGAAAGCAAGTTTAGCTGTATCTGGCATATGGTACGATAAAAATCAGCATAGGTGATAACTTGAGCTTCAAATAAAATTGCAGCTTTTTCTGGATTTTTTTGGGCTATTCCTTTCAAATCTCTCCCAATTCCCATTTAAATCACCTGCTTTAGCTGTTTACTACTTTTAGATTTCTGAATTTTAATCAATGGGTATACTTTGTTTATTTTTATCGTTATATAACCAGCGACAAACATCTTTATTACATCACCTGGCAAGAAAGCAAAGGCGGAAATTGCTGTAGGAATCCAAGGGAGGTTACCTATGAAAGACAAGTATGTAACACCACAAGCGTAAACAAGTACGATGCCACCAAGGAAATTAAATAAAAGAACTTTCGGTAATTTCAGTGTATGCCAGTTTCTTTCTACAAGATATCCAATGATACCTGCAGCTAATGGCCAACTCATAATATAGCCCCCACCCGGGCCAATTAATGCACTAAATCCTCCTCGTCCTCCACTGAGCAATGGTGCACCAATTGCAACAAGCGCGATAAACAGCAATAGACTAAGCGTACCTCGCCGCGCGCCAAGAACACCACCCGTTATCATAACACCAAGTGTTTGAGCTGTTATTGGTACGGGACTAAACGGAAGTGGAATAGGCGGGAAAAATCCTAGAACACCGACAATAGCTGCAAATAAGGCGATATACATCATATCTTGTAATTTCATAAGTACAACCTCCAATATTTTTAAATTATTAATAATTAGAATATATGGAAGTGGCACAAATTGTCAACTTATTATTTAAGTGGTTTACAATAATTAGGTATGAATGGGCAGTTGGATTGTCACTGTTTGGATAAAAGTTTTAGAATACTGATACCTGAAGATAGGTCACCATAATTACACCGCAAACATATTAATGTCAGTATGCTTTCGGTGAAGTACAGAACTTTCCTGCATGGCTATATATTGTAAAATTTTCAGGTACCATAAGCATAGTTACATCTCCTTAGTTGCCGATTATATACGATGATTCTACTTCTTTTTCATCTCCTTTTTGTATTATCCTTCGTTATCTGGGATGTATAGCACAGTTATATTTTCCCTATCCACTATATTAAGGTCAATTAATATCCCGAATTATTGCATATTCGACAAGTTTATAATAAATAGAAATTATTGGGAATATTAAGTATAATGTAGGAAACTGATGTTCTTTTAGGTTGTATCATCTTTATTAATTTTGCCTTTATTAGATAGAAGGGAGGGATATTAGGATGAAAAGAAATACATGTCCTAATGAGGAAGAATGTGAATACCCGATGGCAAGGAAATTTGTCGATGAAAATGAGTTGATTTTCCGAAACAATCTAATGCGATCATTTTTGCTTACGAAGAAAAATTGTTTTCTTCTGGATCAGTCCATCCGCAATTCAACATCTGAGACAAAGAAAGCCTTGGATAAGGCATTCCAAGACCATTTTTCCGAGATAAGGTTAATTAGTCAATTGTCTAATGATTTGAGAAGAATTGCCATTCGATACGACCAGAAATTTAATTTGTACAGAAAACGGCAATTGCTTATTTTGGACCAGCCAATTCATGAAGATGCTACAAACATCACATCGAGAGTGGAGCTTATTGCCGATGATAATGCGATATCTGTTGATGAGCAAGTATTGGAAAACGATCCACATCTGGAAGGCTATATTGAAAATTTCACTCTCTATCATGCTATTCGTTCCCTCACACCCAGACAGAAATATATTTTAGAAGCATCGTATCTTTTCAATTTGACAGATACGGAAATCGCTGCTAAAGAAGGTGTCTCCCAGCAATCCATTTCTAAAACAAGAAATAAAGCTTTAAATAACTTGAAAAAACAACTATTAACTGAGGAGGGAAAGTATGAATGAAATCTCTGCTCTTTTTGATATAATTCAATTAATGGAAAAGGTCGGATTTCCGATAGTAGTAGCTTTAATACTATTGATACGTTATGAAGTTAGAATGGAGCGATTGGAAAAACATTCAAAAAATTTATCAGATATAATAAATGAATTAAGGAGGGACATTTCATGACTCGACTCATTGACTTAGCAAAAAGAGTTCAAGAGCATAATGATATCGACTCATTGGAAACTGTTCTTAATTTATTCGAACCTAAAATCAGAGCATCTTTGAAACAAACTTCACTTCAAGAGCAAGTCGACCTATATCAGGAACTTAAAATAAGAATAATCGAGATAGTCAAGCAATACGACTGCAATAACACTTATGGTTTTTGGGAATTCACAGATATTCTAAAAGAACAACACTCCTTAGAGTATGCTGAGTCAAAGTAACTTATGCGGAATCACATAAGTATGATAATTTCTATTAGGATGAGTTTTAATATACTGTACTATTAAAAGCAATTTATTTCGTTTTTAATTTTTATCTTATGATATAGCCCGTTTCCTTATTAGGGGACGGCTACATAATGATTGTGAAAACGAGTTTAAATGCCCCTTAATTTCTCTAGCCGTCTATCCTTTTCATTAAAATTGTACAGGTCTACTAACTTCCACAATGATCTCCATGGAACAAACTAACTCTCTTCCTTCCATATTATAAAATAGCAAAAGGGAGAACTTTTTGTTCTCCCTTTTGCTTGAGCTTAGCTTCCCTGTACTGATTCAGTTGGAATTCGAAGATAACTTTTTGCCATACGGGCGGCACTCTCTGCTTCAATATATCCCCATATATCGTCAAGTGTTGGGTGAGAAGTCGCTTTTAGGATGCTCTTAATATCATTTGGACTGAGATTCGGATTAGCTTCCAGCATAAGGGCAATGATCCCTGCGCAAATTGGTGTTGCCATAGATGTACCAGACAATTGGATATAATTTTCATCGATAATCATCTCTGGTAATTGAGATTCAATCGCTGAATCAGGAGCTAACAAGGATATAATATTTGTACCTGGTGCATAAATATCCGGCTTAATCAGCGAATCAATTGTAGGACCTCTACTAGAATAATCTGCTATAAGATCATCTGTACGCTCTAACGTGTTTAGATCATCAGTTGATCCAACTGTTATGATAAAAGGGTCGATTGCTGGGGTACTGATAGTTGCTGCAGCAGGGCCACTATTCCCAGCAGCAGCACATACAACAATTCCTTGATGCCACGCAGCTTGAGCAGCTAGTGACAATGGATCCTCCCTAAAAGATTCATAGGCAGGGGCTCCGAGCGAAAGGGAAATGATCCGTATATTGTACTCTTCTTTATGATCGATACACCATTCTAAACCTTCAATTATCGTTGATAGCCTGCCACTTCCTTGTTTATCTAAAACCTTTATTCCAATGATAGAGGCTTCTGGCGCTGGGCCCATATATTTTCCATTAGAGAGGCTTCCATTACCAGCAGCATCACCAGCACAATGTGTTCCATGCCCGTTATCATCATAGGGCTCACTTTCCCCGTTGATAAAATCCTGAAAAGCTATAATTCTATTTGTTGGACTCGTCAAGTCTTCATGTGGATGGACACCTGTATCTATGACTGCAATCGTAACGCCATTTCCTGTTAAATTAAGCTGCTCTCTCACATTAACAGCTCCTATTTGTTCACAGGCAATATCGAGACAGGAAGTTACTATCCGGTCGTAAAAAATCCGTTCTACTGCTTCATGGTCTTTAATTTGTTTTATATTATCAGGTGTTAAGTTTCCCTTCAGGCCATTTATACTGCGTAGTTCTTTACTGAGTTTGTTATGGGAGTCAGCATTGCATGCTTTTAGGAGATCGTCTTTTTTGTCTTGATTACAATTATCTTTCAAATAAACGATGATGGGGATTTCATTGTTGCTGGTTACATTCTGGTTTACTTTCCGGGAATTCCGCAATTGTTCCACTAAGCCAGGGTCAAGTTTACGTGCAGCATCTTCAAACCATACTTTTTTTCTGCTACTCATTATACTCCTCCTTTTATAGTAAACTATTTACATTAATAGACTATCAATTTAAAATAGTTAAAACAATCCAACGATATAACTATTTTACAGGATATGGGTCCGTTCAAACCCGTCTCCATGTCCCTAATCTTACTCCATAGGTGTTAAGATTTAAGTCCCCAATGGTCCGGACGAAGAATATCAAATCATCAAATACTTGTTTACTCTGTTGTTTCATCGAGTTGAAAATACATGGTTGTAGTCTTAAATACTCTACGGAGCGTTTTGACATTTTGATTAAAATCAGGATGTAATTTGTCTTGTGGTTTATTTTTTGCTTGGTCATGTTTTAAATACGTTTTCTTGATCGCTGGTCTTCTTAGCAATTTATTAATACTCTTATAATGAAGTTAAATGAAAAGGGCTTCATTTATCGTTTTTTTGTTCAATAAGTGCTATAATAAAAATATCAAGTATAATCTACTAGATTCTTTATTGAATAATAAAGAAGTCAAATTCCCCTATTTTAGGGAAGATGAGGTGAATGGAATGAATGAAGTAACCCGTAATAAAAATAATCAATTAGGTGAAATACTGCAAGATATGGGCCGTGTAATGGTTGCGTTTTCTGGCGGTGTTGATAGTGCTGTTGTCTTGAAAAGAGCGCAGCAAGAACTTGGAGATCAAGTATTAGCTGTTGTTGTTGCATCAGAATTATACCGTGATTCCGAATTTGATGCTGCTGTTAAGCTAGCAGAGGATATGGGTGTTGCTGTTCTTAAAACGGAAATTAAGGAACTTGAAGATGCAAATATCGTAGCTAACCAAACAGAAAGCTGGTATTACAGCAAAAAATTACTTTACACACATTTAAATAAATTAGCGGAAGAATTAGACTACCCGTATGTTTTAGATGGCATGATCATGGATGATGAAGAAGATTTCCGTCCAGGACTAAAAGCTAGAACAGAAGAAGGAATCCGCAGTGTATTACAGGAAGCAAATATTTATAAAACCGAAGTTCGTGAGCTTGCAAAAGAATTAGATCTTCCAGTATGGAATAAACTTGCTTCATGCAGTTTAGCATCTAGATTCCCTTATGGTACTGCACTTGATAAACAAAAAGTAAATCAAGTAAACGAAGCGGAACTTTACTTAGCTCGTATCGGCTTTGCTTCTGTTCGCGTACGTTATCATGATAATGTGGCACGAATTGAAGTTGCGGCAGATAAGATTGCAGATCTTTTAATGAAGCGTGAAGAAATTCAAAATAAACTTGTATCACTAGGATTCGACTATGTATCTGTTGACCTTCGTGGGTACCGTTCAGGAAGCATGAATGAAGTTCTTCCTGAATTAGCAGAACAAAAAATGGCTGCAAATGCTTAATTGAAATTAAATGTATTTTGGCAGATGAGAAAGTATAGTAATTTCTCAGTGCAAAAGTGCAACTAAGGCCGTCGCTAAAAGGCATGGCTATGCCTTAGTTTTCTAACCGGGGGGTTATAACTTCCCGGTTTTTTTCATTTAAGAATGAAACCCATTTGATAGGTTGCGAATGGATTATCTGATATAATTCAATATTGTAAAGGACACATTAAATCTAAGGAGTACGAACATGAAAATTCTTTATTTGGATTGCTTTTCTGGTTTAAGCGGAGATATGACAATAGGTGCGCTCCTTGATGCAGGCGGAGATTTCGAGCACTTAGAAGAGGAATTAAAAAAATTACAAATAGATGATGAATATGAACTCAAAATAAGCAAGGTTGTAAAAAATGGGATAACAAGTACAAAGTTTGATGTTGTGCTGGGAAATGAAATGATACAAGATCACACGCATACGCACGACCATGGTGATTATGTGCACGCAGGGGAACACGGTGATCACGAGGCCCATGTACATACGCACGATCATGAACATAGTCATACACATACACATGATCATGACCATTCACATAATCACGGACATCATCACCGTGCATACCGTGATATTGTTCAGTTGATTGAACAAGCAGGCTACTCGGAAAAAGTAGAAGAGATGGCATTAAATATGTTTAAAAAAATTGGCGAAGCAGAGGGTAAAATCCATGGTGTGCCATTAGCCGATGTTCATTTTCATGAAGTTGGTGCAGTGGACTCTATTATTGATATTGTTGGGACAGCAATTTTAATTGAACAGCTTGGAGTAGATGGAATTAAATCTGCACCAGTTCCAACAGGGTCAGGTCATATTCACATAGACCATGGGGTATATCCAGTGCCAGCGCCAGCAACATTGGAAATTTTACGTGGTGTGCCACTTGCGAAAAGTGAGTTGAAATCAGAACTGACAACGCCAACTGGTGCAGCAATTGCAGCAGTACTCGCAACAGAGTATGGTACATTTCCAGCAATGAGTGTTACAAGTATTGGCTATGGTGCAGGAACGAAAAGCTTTCCCAATCACCCAAATGTATTACGCGTAATGATTGGAGAATAGTACCGTTGAAGTGTAAATCTTCATCGGTGAATCAAAGAAGCAAGAGGTGGAAAATAGATGGATGATATATTAAAACTAGTACAAGCAGGTTCTTTGTCGATTGAAGAAGCAAAGAAAGCATTAGCTACATATGAGGATCTAGGGTTTGCCAAAGTGGACCATCACCGGCAGAAGCGGCAAGGATTCCCAGAAATAATTTATGGGGAAGGAAAGTCGGTGGAACAAATCATTGCGATCCTTGAAGCGATTAAGGCGAAGCAAAATGATGTTCTAATTACAAGAATTTCCGAAGAGAAGGCGAGCAAGGTGCTCGAAGTCCATCCAGAATTCATCTATCATCAAGTAGCAGAAATTCTATATTGGAAAACAGAGCAAAAGCATGTGGATGAATCAGACAGCTTTATTGCAGTACTCTGTGCAGGTACATCTGATTTACGTGTTGCAGAAGAGGCAGCAATAACTGCTGAGGTTCTCGGAAGTAATGTTAAACGTTTTTATGATGTTGGAGTAGCTGGAATTCATCGCCTGCTTGATCATGCCGAAGAAATACAAAAAGCATCGGTTTCTGTTGTTGTAGCAGGAATGGAAGGTGCGCTGCCAAGTGTTGTCGGTGGACTTGTATCACATCCGGTTATTGCCGTACCGACAAGTGTAGGGTATGGTGCGAATTTCCACGGGTTATCGGCATTGCTAACGATGTTGAATTCCTGTGCAAGCGGCATTAGTGTTGTAAACATTGATAATGGCTTCGGTGGTGCATATAGTGCTGTATTAATTGATCAGTTAGCACGGAATAAAAAATGAAATTTTAGTATGTAGTAACATAAGTCCAACAAAGGCTGTCACCAAAAGTCTACGGTGACAGCCAATTTTTCTAAGAAAGAGGGAAGACGCAACATGACTTCTAAACATCCACCGAATCATGAGCATATTGATGAAGAAATGATAAAAATGGAAGTAAATCTTGATGATATTTCTGGGGAATGGCTTGGTTATGTGATGGACCGTCTCTTTGAAGCAGGTGCTAATGATGTATTCTATACACCAATCTATATGAAGAAAAATCGACCGGGAGTATTGCTGCAATTACTTTGCTCTGTTCAAGCTCTCGATAAAATGAAGGGAATTTTACTGAAGGAAACAACGACATTAGGGATACGCTATTATCCGATAACAGTACATCGGATGGAACGGCGGTTTATTCAAGTTGAAACCGAATGGGGAACTGTAACCGTTAAACAAGGAATCAATGATAAAGAGGTTTTTCAAAGCTCACCTGAGTATGAAGATTGCCGTAAACTTGCAGAAATCCATAACTTGCCATTAAAAAAAGTGTATGAAGCAGTTTGGAAAAAGCTGTAATGATTAACGAAAAAAGCTATCCCATTTACTTGTAGCTAAATAATGAAATAACCTTTCATTAAAGGACTATCACAAGGAGTGTGTTGTAAATGAAAGCACTTATTTTTGAAGAATTTGGTGGACCAGATGTATTACAGTATCAAGAAATTTCGAATCCAACGATAAAAGAAAATGAAATATTAGTACGTATGAAGGCGATTGGACTGAACTTTGCAGATATATATAGGAGAAAAGGAAATTATCATCTTGCTGGTGATCCACCATATATATTGGGATATGAGGGTGCGGGAATCGTCGAAAGTGTTGGTTCTAATGTATTTAATATAAATGTTGGTGACAGGGTTGCCTTTGCTGATGTTCCATTTGCAAACGCAGAATTCGTTGCTGTTCCACTGGAAAAGACAATTCCATTACCTGATGAAATAACATATGAAGTTGCATCATCTATATTATTGCAAGGGTTGACTGCGCAATACTTAACTAAAGACAGTTATGAAATACAACCGGGGGATTTTGTTCTCGTCCATGCAGCAGCTGGTGGTGTTGGGCAAAACCTGGTTCAAATCGGGAAACAATTAGGTGGAAAAGTTATTGGGCTAACCTCAACAGTAGAAAAATCCAATACAGTCTATGAAGCAGGGGCAGATTTTGTATATTTATATGAAGAGAATTGGTCGGAAAAAATTAAAGAGATAACAAACGGAGGGGCGGATGTTGTATATGAATCCGTTGGCTCAACTTTAGCAGCGAGCTTTAATGCAACAAAAATTGGAGGTACTGTTGTGTTTTATGGTATGTCAGGTGGTGACCCAATACCTGTGGACCCTAGAATGTTAATGGATACCTCAAAGACGTTAACCGGTGGGGATTTATGGAATGTATTAACTTCCAGCGAAGAAAGAATAATCCGTTCGAAGGAGTTATTTGACTGGATAATTGCAGGGAAGTTAAAAGTGAAGGCTCCAACAAAATTTGATCTGAAAGATGGCGCTGAAGCACATCGATTTCTGGAAAGCAGAAAAAGCTTAGGGAAGATTATCCTTGTGCCTTAGGGTTTGACTTGAATGATTTTAGAAAGCTGTAACTTATTTGCTATTATTCAACTAAACTCAGGAACTGCAGATGTGCTTAGATAATATTAGAAAATTGGAAGCGAATAATATCATATTTGTAGTACGAGAGTTGTTTATCGAGATCAGTATGAATAAAATGAAGGAAATGAGGAAATAATTGTCCTTTCCTTAAATAAATTTATAAACATGGGGTGTACATATTGAATAAAAAACGTTGGATCGCACTAGGGATAGCAATTGGTTTATTCATCGTTTCGATAATTTCACAAATCGGTACAACCGTTGCATCAACAGACTTTGATTCTTTATTTAGTTCGTTTAATGAAGACTTCGGTGAGGAGATTATTGACCAAGGAACTAGTCTGGACAAGATTGCAGTGCTTAGACTGAATGGTGTAATTCAGGAAGATAGCGGATCGAGTGTATTAAATACGGGGACATATAGTCATCAGCGATTCTTGGATTTATTAGACCATGCTGCAGAAGATGAAGCTGTTAAAGCTGTCGTCTTGGATGTAAACACTCCAGGGGGTGGAGTTGTAGAAAGTGCGGAGATTCATGAAAAAATAATGAACATTCAACAAAACTATGAAAAACCAGTCTATGTATCAATGGGGAATACTGCAGCATCTGGCGGATATTATATTTCCGCTCCTGCCGAAAAAATTGTTGCCCATCCAGCTACTTTAACAGGATCAATTGGTGTTATTATGCAAGCATTAAATTATGCGGAGCTTGCAGATAATGTTGGCATCGATTTTAACACGATTAAAAGTGGAGAGTACAAAGATATTATGTCTGCCTCTCGTGAGATGACAGATGAAGAGAGAGCATTGCTTCAAACAATGATTGATGAGCTTTACGGTGAATTCGTTCAAGTAATTGTTGACGGTCGCGGAATGACTGAATCGACTGTTAGAGAATTGGGAGATGGCCGTGTGTATACTGGAACACAGGCGAAGGAAAATGGCTTAGTTGATGAATTAGGAACATTAGATGATACGATTTCAATGATGAAAGAGGAACAAGGTTTATCGGACGCAACTGTAATCGAATATGCCAGTGGATTTGAATTCAACCGATTTTTAGGAGGAGCAATGCAGAGTGTATTTGGCGGTTCTTCAGAATTAGATGGTCTTGAGAATCTGCTTAGAGAAGCAAATGCGCCACGGGCAATGTACTTATATTCAAGATAAGGAGGATGACATGCTGCTATGAGTGAAGAACAAATAAAATATGATATAGCAAAACCATCTGCCGATACAACAAGATATGCAGGATTTTGGATGCGGTTTTGGGCATATTTAGCTGATATGGTTATTGTATTCAGTATCAATGGAATCCTTCTTAGCCCACTTAATTTTATCAACGGAGGGAAACCAATTGGGATTGCCTATTGGAGCCTAGCAGGAATAATAAGTGTGCTTGTTCTATACTTATACTTTTTATTAATGACGAAATATTATGGGCAAACATTAGGTAAAATGATCTTTGGATTGAAAGTAATTAGAAAGGATCTTCAGCCACTGCAATGGAGTGATATTGTTTTTCGCGAACTGGTCGGCAGATTCTTTTATCGTGTACTATTCATTGCACAGTTATTATATATAGTTGTCGCGTTTGATGATAAGAAGCAAGGGATACATGATATGATTAGCGACACAAGAGTTATACATCAATAGAAATCAATATTAGTCAGCTTGGATATTGCTCCGAGCTGACTATTTTTTATTTAATGAAACTATTCGTGGCAGGAAACCGTATGAAAGTTACAATCGTTCTGCAGAGTTTGTTGCTTATAATAGTACATTCTAATTGCCAGTAGAATAGTAGAAAGTAACGATTTAAAACGGGGGGAAGAACAGATGAATAACTCAAATAATCTTAATATCCAGCTTGCGCAAATAAAGGGAAGTCTTGGTCAAAAGCAAAAATGGGAGCTACAATTGGCAGATTACCATAAAGAACTAGCAGGGATTAAGCATTCAATATCTACCTTGGAAAAACAATTATCAGCTGAAATGAAAGATGTTGAGAAGTTAGAACGGATTGGTTTTAAAAGTCTATTTCAAACTTTTTTTGGTTCAAAGGAAGAGAAGCTAACGAAGGAAAAGCAGGAGGTTATAGCGGTTCAACTCCAGTTGAAAGAAGCCAAGAAAACAAAAGCAGAAATTACGAAATCAGTTTCACAGCTTGAGCGTAACATTCAAAGTGTTGGAGATATCGAAATGGAGTTTGAACAATTACTTGAAAGAAAGGAAGAACTGATTAAGAATAGTAATTCTTCTTTAGCAAATAAATTATTCGAGCTAACAGAGCAAGCAGATGATATACAAATAACACTTTTAGAGCTTGCTGAAGCAATAAAAGCAGGAAACATTGCGCTAGGTAATTTGGAAGATGCAGTGACTTCACTCGAAAGTGCATCAGGGTGGGGAACCTTTGATTTATTTGGCGGAGGAGCAATTGCCAGTATGGTGAAGCATAGTCATATTGATGAGGCAACGAATGCAATTCATGATGCCCAGTCGAGTATGCGCCATTTTCAAAAGGAATTACTCGATGTGGATAAAACTGTCAATGTAGAAATTGATATTTCCGGATTACTTAAGTTTGCAGACTTTTTCTTTGATGATATTATTTCCGATTGGATGGTACAAGGGAGGATTCAAGATTCGTTGAAGCAGGCGAGAAATCAATTAGCCAATGTTGAGCGTATTGTTCGGAAACTAGAAGCTGAAGTAGTGCAAATGGACGGAGAGCTAACAAACATTGAAATAAAGAGAAAGGAACTGATTGAGATTTCTTAATGAAAGTACAACAAGGGTTATCAACCAATATTTTGGAGACAACCCTTGTATTGTAGTCTAGACTGTGACTATCCAATAAAGTCAAGCAATTCCCGGTTGAATTTATCCTTTTCTTCCCAAAACAGTCCATGTCCACTATTTTCAAACCACACGAGTTTAGAATTTCTAATGCCTTGATGTAATACCGTTGCAAGTAGTGGCAAACATACTCTGTCATGTACACCATGGAGGATTAGTGTTGGGACTTGTATTTTGCCAATATCGTTAAATAAGGTTTCATCCCTTAATGACACTGCTAAACTCGCCGTGGCGTACCCCGCCGCTTCAAGCCCTAACTGGAAAAACCAATCAGAAAAAGGTTTTGTGAGCTTCTGAAAGAAAAACATACCGGTAAAATTAGAAAGCATTTGCGGTCGGTCTTGGTATGTTTGTCGAATAAGTTGATCAACTTCGCTTTTCTTTAATCCATATGGAAATCCTGGCTGCTCGGTGAAACTAGGAGCAGCGGCTGCAAAGAGGGCTAATCTTGAGACACCATATCCATGGTGACGAGCCATGTAGCGAGTCACAATTGCGCCGCCGACAGAATGTCCTGCTAAAGTAAAATTTTGTAAACCAAGTGTTTCAACGATATAACGAATATCATCAGCAAGTCGATCATAGGAATATCCATCCCATGGTTTATCGGATTTACCGAATCCCCTAATGTCAATCCCAATACAGCGGTAACCTTGCCCTGGTAAAATATTAAACTGATACTCAAATAATTTATGGTTCGCTGGCCAGCCGTGGACAAAGAGTATAACCTTTTCACTTATTGGATTTACATCTTCCACATAAATATTGACGGTAGGTTCCACTTTAACATAGTAGCCCAAAACAGCATCCTCCTTAAACAATCTTCTTTCTTCATTGTTATTAGTGAAAGAGGTTGTTTAAGAACTTGATTGAAAAATGAGAGGCTGAAATTCATAAATATGGTGTGATGTAGATGGAGGAGGAACTGGAATTAATTTTATCAACAAAGGCATATGGTCCTAAATCGAACACACATGCCTTAACTTTATTTATAATACATACCCGTATATACAAATGAAATGAAACAAGCTTCCAAATAAAATAAAGATGTGAAAAATCTCATGGAATCCCCAATTTTTAAATTGAAGAAACTTTGGTTTAAAACCATAGATAATCCCGCCGATAGTGTAGGCTAATCCACCGATAATTAAGAATATCATTCCACCAGTACCGAGTGATGGTGCGAGATCGCCTGTAAAGAAAATAACTAACCAGCCCATTCCTAAATAGATTGCTGTTGATAACCATCTTGGTGAATGGAACCAAGTTAGTTTAAAGGTTACACCAAGTAATGCTAGGCCATTAACAACGAAAAATAATACCCAACCGAGCGTACCATTTAGACTGATTAAACAAAAAGGTGTATACGTTCCTGCAATAAGAACGAATATCATCGAATGATCAACCCTTCTCAACCAAGCAATTATATGATCCTTAGCAATCACCATATGATATGCCGCTGAAGCCGAGTATAATAAAATCATGCTCACACCAAAAATAATCACCGCTGTTATCGCAAGAATAGATTCCGTTGTCGTTGCCGCCTTGATGATCATTAGTACTAGACCAACGATAGCAAATAAAGCCCCAAATAGATGTGTCAATCCATTGATCGGTTCTCGAATATAATTATCCATATTATCAACACCTTTGTATAGTATGTAGTTTTAAAAACTATATGATAATCATATACGCATCTCGTCATATAGTCAATGTTTACTTCATGAAAAATTAATCGTATAATGGTTATAAATTAAACAGAATTTTGGTGTAATGAAAATGGAAAATATCAACGAACTAATTAAGGATTTGCATTTGGACACACATTTATTACTAGAGGATATTCCAGATATTGACCTCTATATGGATCAGGTGATTCAATTATTTGAGAAAAAATTTGCTCCGACAAAACGAAATGAAGATGAAAAAATATTAACAAAAACAATGGTCAATAATTATGCGAAAGGGAGGTTATTTTTTCCGATTAAAAATAAAAAATATACAAAAGAACATATTATGTTAATCAGTATGATTTATCAAATGAAGAGTGTACTATCAATTAACGATGTTAAAAATAGCCTTCAGACCCTTAATAATAAATTAACGGATGAAGAAGAATTTAATCTTGATGCACTATATGAAAATTATCTAGAATTAGCAGAAAATAATGTTGCGCGTTTTCTTGACGATAGTACAGCATTGAGTCATAAGATCTTCATGGAATTAAAGGATCAAGAAAATCCAGATGCTAATTATTTTCAGCAATTATTACTAGTTGCCTCGTTTGCGAATATGAGTAATTTATATCGAAGAGCTGCGGAGAAAATTGTGGACGGAATGAACGAGGAACAGAAGAAGAAGGACTAGCCAAGTTTCTTGTCCGGAAATTCCAGAAGCGGTAAAATAGAGATAGATTGTTGAGAGGAGTAAAGAAATGTTTACATGTCCAAACGTGAACGAAACAAAAGAATTGATTAAACAATTAGTATCGATTCCTAGCCCTTCAGGAAATACTGGGAAGGTCATTCAATTTGTTGAGGATTATTTTAAGAAGCTAAACGTTGAAACGAAGCGTAATCGCAAAGGTGGATTAATTGCTACTCTACCTGGGGAAAATTATCAAGAACACCGTATGTTGACTGCTCATGTTGACACTTTGGGTGCGATGGTGAAAGAAGTGAAATCGAATGGTCGTTTACGGCTCGACTTGATTGGCGGATTTCGCTACAACTCAATAGAGGGAGAATATTGTGAAATCCAAACGGCAAGTGGCAAGGTTTTCACAGGAACCATCCTAATGCATCAAACCTCTGTTCATGTTTATAAAGATGCTGGGGACGCAAAACGTGACCAAGTGAACATGGAGGTACGAATCGATGCTAAGGTAGAAAACGCGGAAGATATTCGCGCGTTAGGTATTGAAGTAGGAGATTTCGTTTCTTTTGATCCTCGTGTGGAATTGACAGATAACGGTTTTATTAAATCACGTCATTTAGATGATAAAGCAAGCGTTGCAATCCTGTTGCAGCTGATTAAACGATTGAAAGAAGAGAAGGTTGCCCTACCATATACAACGCATTTTCTAATTTCTAATAATGAGGAAATTGGTTATGGTGGTAATTCGAATATTACACCGGAAACGATTGAATATTTGGCAGTAGATATGGGTGCGATGGGGGATGGTCAATCAACAGATGAATATACGGTTTCAATTTGTGTGAAAGATGCAAGTGGTCCTTATCATTATGAATTAAGAAAAAACCTAGTAGCATTAGCAGAGGAAAATAAGCTTGGCTATAAATTAGATATTTATCCATTCTATGGTTCCGATGCATCGGCAGCAATTCGTGCTGGTCATGATATTGTTCACGGCTTAGTTGGACCAGGAATCGATTCATCCCATGCATTTGAAAGAACACATGAAGAATCACTATTGAATACGGAAAAATTACTTTATCATTACGTACAATCTGCAATGGTTTCTATTTAAGATAAGAAAGTATAAAAAATTTCTTAACGAATAAGTGCAACTAAGACTGTCGCAAAAGGCCTGGTGTCAGCCCTAGTTTTTTTAAAAAATGATGAACTTACCTTGTCTATGGTAGGTTCTTTTCATATAGTGGAAAGGAAGTAGTGCATGAAACTTAGTATATTAGATCAAGCACCAGTCTCAAGTGGTTATTCGGCAAAGGAAGCATTAGAAGCGACAATCGAACTTGCAATGCTTGCAGAAAAATTAGGCTATACCAGATACTGGGTCGCTGAACATCATGACCTAAAAGGTCTAGCATCACCAGCACCTGATATTCTGTTAGGTATAATTGGCTCACAGACGGAACGAATTCGAATTGGTTCGGGTGCAGTTCTGTTGCCGAATTATAAGCCATTTAATATCGCTGAAAGATATAACTTGCTGGCTACATTGTATCCGGAACGTGTTGATATTGGTCTCGGCAGGGCACCAGGTGGATCAGCAGAAACATCAATTGCGCTAGCAGGAAACTTTCTTGAACAAGTAAAAAAAATGCCGGAGCTGTTGGATGAGCTGCATCACTTTTTACATCATAACTTTCCTGCTGATCATATATTTTCTAAAGTGTCTGCTGCGCCTATGCCGACGTCGGCGCCTGTTCCATGGCTTTTAGGTACTAGTAAAAAAAGTGCAATATTAGCTGCTGAAAAAGGAATGCCATATGTATTTGGTCATTTCATGAGCGACCAAGAAGGACCTTCTATTGTAAAGACGTACAGAAACAATCTAAAGCAAGGTATACCAGAAATCATTATTACAGTATCCGTCATTTGTGCGGAAACCACCGAGGAAGCTGAGGAGATGGCTTTAAGTAATCTGCTCTGGAGGGTGCAACAGGATAAGGGGAAAGGGAAAGACGGAGTTCCATCGATTGATGAAGCAAAGGATTATCTTTTCAATGATCACGAACTAGTGATGATTGAAAAGATGAAAGAGAAGCAGATTATTGGAAATCCGCAAGAAGTCCGTGCGAAGCTGGAGAAACTTCAAGCAGTATATCAAACGGATGAAATAATGATTGTTACGATTACACATGATTATGAAGCAAGAAGAAAATCTTATCAGCTGATCGCCGAAGCGTGCGATTTAGAAATAATATCTGATTGTATAAATGATAAATAATAATAAGTGCTGAAGTTTGTTAACAATTTTAAGCTTTCCTTTTCTACAGAAATAACTCATAATAAGTTTTGTGATAAACTATACTTATACTGGACAAACTACATATTTACACATGGAGGTCAGCATGCAAGCTTGGGTAACAGATATTATGGAGCAGTTTGGCTATCTTGGGATATTCCTAATGATGGCACTAGAAAATGTATTTCCACCAATACCATCTGAAATCGTTCTTCCGTTCGGTGGGTTCATGACCACAAATTCAGATCTTACTGTTTTTGGTGTTATTATTGCCGCAACTGCTGGTTCAATTTTAGGAGCAATCATACTTTATGGAATTGGTTTGATGATTGACGTAGAAACTTTGGAAAAAATCGTTGATCGTTGGGGACATATCTTGC
Source organism: Oceanobacillus zhaokaii (assembly GCF_003352005.1). Lineage (GTDB taxonomy): Bacteria > Bacillota > Bacilli > Bacillales > Amphibacillaceae > Oceanobacillus > Oceanobacillus zhaokaii. The sequence continues at coordinate 2,696,386 of NZ_CP024848.1, read as the reverse complement.
GTATTAAAAAAGAAGATATCCATAAAGCAGATGCATGGTTCGATAAATACGGTTATTGGACAGTCCTTTTTTGCAGGATGGTTCCGTTAATCAGAAGCTTGATATCCATTCCTGCTGGGATGTCGAATATGAAATTTGGACTCTTCCTTTTGTTCACGACAATTGGAACGGTAATTTGGAACATCATCTTAATTTATGCGGGAGTATTGCTTGGTGCAAACTGGGAGAACATTCTCGGATTTATGGATGTATATTCCAATATTGCTTATATAGCCATCGCAATCGCGGGTATTATCTTCCTCGTACTGTATATAAGAAAGTTAAGAAATCGGAAATAAGGGCTGACCTAAGTGGTCGCCCTTTTTTTTCGTTTTATGGTGCCTGACACTCCCCAAATAATGTCGATTACTAGCCTAGTTGCCACTAAAACCAACTTCTATTAACTAACACTCCTACATCAGTTTTATCTCGCTATACGCCCTAAGTCCTAGCAGAAAATATTTCTTAAGCTCATTATTCAAAATCATTCTACACGGTAAGATTAAATCAAGATAAAGAAAGGAGGCAGATGAAATGAGAAAATTTCTGTTGTTTATTGGAGGGTTAGTTGCCCTAGTCGTATTACTTGCAAATCTAGGACCGATGGTTTTACTAGGCCTCAGCGTTTGGTTACTTTATATTATTTTTAAAAAATTTGTAAAAACAGATTCCGTGGCAGCTAAGATAGGTTGGGTAATCGTAGCGCTTATCATATTAAGTATCGGAATTTCAAATGTGTTTTCCGTTATCGGCGTAGCGGCTGCAGTTGCCCTTTACTACATCGTTAAGAATTGGAACAAGGAAGACAATGACCCAGTAGTGCATGTTGTTGAAGATGATGATCCATTTACAAATTTTGAACGCCAATGGGCAGATTTAAATAACTAATTTAAAAGGAGAGAATTTTAATGACTAACATTTTTACACGTATGAGAAATTCAATCGAGGCTGACCTTCACAATATGCTTGATAAGAAGGAACAAAAGAATCCGATTGCAGCATTAAATCAATATTTGCGTCAAAGTGAACAAGAGAAGGAAAAGGTTCGTAAACTAATTGATCGTCAGTACAAACTGAAAGATGAATTTACTAAGGAATACATGAAAGCACAGGATCTTGCAGACAAACGCTTGAAACAAGCTGCAATTGCAGAAAAAGCAGGAGAAGCTGACATGCATGCATTTGCACTGAAGGAATATGAGGAGTACCAAGCGCGTGCAGACCGAATGAAGACTTCACGCGCGGAAGCAACAGAACAATTAGATTCACTTGAGCAGAAATACGAGGAAATGAAGCATCGCTTGAAAGACATGCATTTACGACGGATGGAATTAATGGGGCGCGAAAACATTGCACATGCGAATCATCAAATCAACCGAGTGGTAGAAGAAGTTTCGGATAAGCCTTTCTCGAAATTTGCAGAAATGGAAAGATATATTGAGGGATTGGAATATAAAGTAAATAGTGCATACTATAAGAGCACGTTTGATAGTAAAATTGCAAAGCTTGAAAAAGAGTTGAGCGAGCAAGAAAAAGCTAACTAATTCATAGTGCAGCAAAAAGGAAAACCATGATATACTACTGTACAGGCGCTTATTGTGTCTGTACTTATTACATACTAGAGGAGGATCACTTCATGTTCAAACGACTTACTACAGACACCTTTAATTGGATATTGATAATTGGAGTGGTTCTCTTTATTTTCGAAATTGCTTTCTTTTATGGTGGAAGCATTGTTTCAGCTTTATTTTCTGGATTGTTTTTATATATTGGCTGGAAATATTTCAATAAATTATGGGGGAAAATATTCTTTTGGCTCTCCCTTGTTAGCCTAGTATTCGCTGTATTCAATTTGCTTGCGGTCAGGTTTCTTATTATTGCATCCATCGTTTTATTTATCATTAATTATTCTAAAACAAAAAAACATGTAGACCATCTTGAACCGATTCTTCCAGGTGGGGAGATTAGGCAAGAAACACTCATGGAAATGAAGCCATTATTTGATCATAAGATGTTTGATGATCAAAAAACAGAAGAAACAGCATATCAGTGGCGTGATGTGAATATTCATGGTGCATTCGGTGATCGGGTGATTGATTTAAGTAATACAGTGCTACCTAATGATACTGCGGTTATTTCCATTCGTCATATCGTAGGAAATATCGAAATATATGTCCCTTATGAAGTAGAAGTAAGCATTTCACATAGCTCGGTTTTCGGTCGAGTGCATATTTTAGGTAAGCATCACTGGAAGCTAATGAATAAAACCGTTCTGTATCAAACCAAAGACTATGATTCCGCACACCCACGAGTAAAAATTGTGACCTCATTATTTTCTGGTGATCTTGAGGTGAAGCGCGTATGAATACGATTATCAGACATATTATTACAGCGGTTATTTGTAGCTTGCTTCTAGCAGTAATGTTAATTGGGTTAACATTTATCGCTTTTTCTTTAGAAGTCCCATATGGCTGGTCTATCCTTTGGCAACAGCGAATTGGTGACGTTTCTTATATTTTAACAACGATAGGAATTGTTATCGCATTCGGAACAATTATAGGAATTTCTACTGGATGGTATTGGAAAGAGCGTCTATACCAAATTGATCGTAAACTAGATGATCTTGTCAAAGGACAAAAGCTAGCAGCAGATGATGAATCCTATAAAGAGCTTGATAGTATTCAAGAGCGGATGTACCAGATTCAAGAAAAATTCAGAAATCAAACTGAACATGCACAGCGACTTGCGACTGAGCGTGCACGTGAAAGAGAAGTTAGTTTACAGGAAATAGTTGTACAGGAAAGGAATCGTCTGGCACGAGAATTACATGATTCAGTAAGTCAACAATTATTTGCTGCATCAATGATGATGTCAGCAATTAATGAAATGAATCCGCCAAAAGACGAGAAATTCAAACAACAATTACAAATGGTAGAAAAAATGATTCATCAATCCCAGCTGGAAATGCGAGCTCTACTCCTGCATTTACGTCCTGTTGCGTTAAAAGGCAAGTCACTCAAGCAAGGTGTAGAGGAGTTATTATTAGAACTTACACAAAAAGTGCCGATGGAAATTGATGCAAAGGTTGAGGAATTTCGTGTTGATAAAGGGGTTGAGGATCAGCTTTTCCGTATCTTACAGGAGTCCTTATCCAACACATTAAGACATGCAAAAGCAACGCTGTTACAAGTCCTATTAATTGAGCGGGATGAAACAGTAATATTGCGGGTTGAAGATAATGGGATTGGCTTTAATTTAGAACAGGTGAAAACAAGCTCATACGGCATGCAAAATATGCGAGAGCGTGCATATGAGGTTGGTGGAACATTTAAAGTTATTAGCGTTCCGAACGAAGGCACAAGATTAGAAGTGAAGGTTCCTGTATTGCTGAAGGAGGAAGAGAGCGATGATTAGAGTTTTATTTGTAGATGATCATGAGATGGTTCGGATTGGTGTATCGGCCTATCTATCTGCACAGCCTGATATTGAAATTATAGCAGAGGCTGACGATGGAGCCCCAGCAGTAGCGCTAGCTTTGGAATTGAAACCAGACATTATCTTGATGGACTTAGTAATGAAAGAAATGGACGGGATTGAAGCAACGAGAAAGATTATTGAGCAATGGCCAGACGCGAAAATTATAATTGTCACTAGTTTTCTTGATGATGACAAGGTTTATCCAGCCCTTGAAGCTGGTGCAACGAGTTATATGTTGAAGACGTCAAAAGCAGAAGAGATTGCGAAGGCTATTCGTGCAACGTATGGCGGTCAGTCTATTTTGGAACCAGAAGTAACAGGGAAAATTATGACGAAAATGCGGGCAAAGCCAGAAGTGAATTTACACGATCAATTGACAGAACGAGAAATGGAAATCTTATTATTAATGACCCAAGGAAACTCCAATCAAGAAATTGCTGATCAACTCTATATTGCATTGAAAACGGTAAAAGTGCATGTAAGTAATGTATTAGGCAAGCTAGAAGTACAAGATCGAACACAGGCTGTAATATATGCATTTAAACATAATCTTGTAAAATAAATGTAATAAAATGATTATAAAACAAGTGAATTAAATAAAGTTGTAGACAGTAAACTGCTCATTCTCTTAAGAGAATGAGCAGTTTTTAAATTATAAAGGGGAAAAATGTCGCTTTTGAAATATAACTGTAATATATCTATAATATTCGTGTCATTTTCAGGTGCTATAATGCATCTTATGTAGATAGAGATACTTATAAAATAGAGAGATCACATAACTGCAAATAAAAACAGAGTGAATACATACATAGAGCGTTTTGCGGTAATGTAATTAGGGAAGCGAGGAAATTAAAATTGAACAAAGTATTGATTACAGTAACCGCAGCAGCTGTGGTTGGTATTGGCAGTTCCTTTTTTGGGGCACAAACTACTCATGCTGAAACCATAGGTGAATTAGAAGCAAAACAAACGCAAATTCAAGACGATCGTAATGAACTAAAAGCTAATCTGTCGGATGCAGAAGCAGATATTGCAGATGTCTTGATTGAACTTGAAGAATTAAATAAAGAAATTATAAAGGTCAATGATGCATTAAAAGAAAATAATAATATGATTAGTCAAACTGGTACTGATATGAAAGCGAAGGAATCCGAAGTTGAAAAACTTGAAGAGGAAATCTTAGAGTTAGAAGCTGCAATTGAAAAACGTTTTGATATTCTAAAAGAACGTGCAATTTCCTACCAAAAATCAGGTGGCAATATCAGCTATTTAGAAGTAATCTTTGGTTCACAGACTTTCGGGGACTTTTTAAGCCGTGTATCAGCAGTAAATAAAATTGCTGAATCTGACGCAGCATTAATGGAAAAACAAGAAAGCGATAAGAAAGAAGTAGAAGAAAAGCAGAACACTGTATTAGATAAACTAGAAGAATTAAATAGCTTAAAAGTAGAGCTAGAAGGTATGCAAGCTGTAATTGAAGAGCAAAAAAAAGACAACGAAGATAAGAAAGCTCAATTAAAAAATAAAGAAACTGAGTTAGCTACAATGGTAGCTGATCTTAAAATAAAAGATAGTAATCTAGCTTCACTAGAAGCTGAAGTGAAACAAACTATTGAAACTGCTACACAACCAGCAGTAGTAGTTGCAACTCAACCTAAGGTTAATAAAGAATCAGCAAACCAAACAGAAGAGAGTCAAACTAAAGAAAAATCTACTACGAAACAAGAAACAAACAAAACAAACAAAACAAACGATACACCGTCACGTTCAACAGGTGGTGGAAATATTGATATAGCAATCAACGCTGGATTTGCTCACCTTGGCACGCCATATGTATGGGGTGGTAAGGGACCAGGCGGCTTTGACTGTTCCGGATTTGTATCATGGGCATTTGCACAAGCAGGAATTTCAATTCCATCAAGTACTGCAGCTCTACAAAGCACAGGAACTAAAGTTTCAGCAAGTAACATGCAACCGGGAGATATCGTATTCTTTGATACGTATAAAACAAACGGTCATGTAGGCATCTACCTTGGTGGCGGTAAATTTATCGGATCACAAAATTCTGGATTAGGTGTAGCAGATATGACATCTGGTTATTGGAAAGATGTTTTCTCAGGTCATGTACGTAGTGTAGTAAGATAATAGTTTAAGAGAAAGAGCATCCATCAAGATGATGGATGCTCTTTTTCACTGATACGCTGGTTTAAATATTTCTCATAATCTCTAAAGGCAAAATAGGCCACAGTCAATCATAACTTAAGCGAAAGTAGTTTGCGACTATACAGGCTCTGTTTAATATTAATTGCTACGACTGCTCGGGAATTTCTTTAACAATAAATATGTAGTGCAATCAATCGTAAGAACCATAATACAGGAATAGAAAAAGGTTACTTCTGGTATGACAAACCAGCCAATTAATAAGACGAAACAATCAATGATAAAGATGAATATTCCAGGGTTAATTTTTGTTATGTTGGATACGATTAATGCTAATAGATCTGTACCGCCTGTACTAATTTTGTTCATTAACATAATGCCAATCCCTGTACCAATAAATAATCCAGCAATAAGTGCACTAATTAATATTGGCATTGCTCCTGTATTCCATAACGAAATAAAATGAAAAAAGTCGATTAGCAGTGACGAGATAAGCAATCCGTGAATTCCATTATAAAAATAATTTCTATTACTAAAAAAGGCGAGAATATATAATGGAATACTTATTAAAATAATAGCTAATCCTGGTTGAATTCCAAATGTATAATTTAGAATTAATCCGATCCCGATTATTCCTCCATCAAGCAGATGGTATGGAATAACAAAATAATTTACACCAATGGCAATACAGAGACTTCCGACGATAATTGATACGGCTTTTCTTAGCACAGCATACCCACCTTGTCCAAACCGACTACCTGTATCTTTAATTTTCCTTGTATTATAATCTTATGATAATGAAATAATTGTAGACTTATTTTTATCTGTATAATATAATTTAGTTTAAGAAAGTAGGTGATTCCATGGGAAGGTGAAATTATATGGACAATTCAATAAACGTTCACTTATATATTTTTTACCCGAGATGTTGAATCATTTATTTATAAGTCCGTGTTTATTATCCAGAATATTCAGATAAAACCAGGAGGTGAATTCCTTGTATCATATGATGCAAGGGACTTAATTGGACATAGCGACCCTATGGAATTTAATAGCAGTCGCCATACTGTTAATGTTTACGGCTTTTTTTGTTATGGCAGAATTTGCAATCGTTAAGGTGCGAAGTACACAGCTTGAACCTCATATTGAAAATGGTAATAAAAGAGCAGTATATGCGAAGCAAGTGGTGACCCATCTTGACGAATATCTATCAGCTTGTCAATTAGGAATAACGATTACTGCACTCGGTATTGGTCGATTGGCCGAACCTACATTTGAGAAAATGCTTCATCCTCTTATAGGACAATTGCCGATAAGTGGTGCATTAATAACGACATTTTCAATTGCTATCTCGTTCTTGTTTGCAACTTTTCTTCATGTTGTTGTAGGGGAGCTTGCCCCAAAGACATTAGCGATTCAAAAGGCCGAGCAAGTGACACTTTGGACAGCAAGACCATTAATGTGGTTCTATCGACTGTTATACCCGTTTATTTGGCTATTAAATGGTTCAGCAAGGCTCCTAACACGTGCTTTTGGTTTAAACCCGATGGCAGGCCATGAGGAATCACATAGTGAAGAAGAATTACGCTTAATCTTGGCTGACAGTTATGAAAATGGTGAAATCAATCAATCAGAAATGATGTATGTAAACAATATTTTTGAATTTGATGAGAGAGTAACAAGAGAAATAATGGTTCCACGTACCGAAATTGTTTGCTTTTATTTAGAAGATAGTTTTGATGTGAACATTGATATTACTCGTACAGGCCAATTTACAAGATATCCAGTTGCGGATGAAGATAAGGATAATATTATTGGTTTAGTAAATTTAAAAGAAATATTTACTGCACAAATTGATGATGATAAACCACTCACAATTGAGAAATTCATTCGTCCAATAATTCATGTATCGGAAGCAACCCCTATCAAAGAGCTTTTGCTTAAGATGCAGAAAGATCGTATTCATATGGCAATTGTCAACGATGAATACGGAGGAACTGCAGGGCTTGTAACTGTTGAAGATATTTTAGAAGAAATCGTTGGAGAAATACAGGATGAATTTGATGTCAATGAAATTCCGATGATTGATATCGTTGATGAGGAAACAACCGTAGTTTCTGGTAAATTACAATTAGACGAGGTAAATGAACGATTAGGCATTACGATCGAGGATGAAGAAGTGGATACAATCGGTGGCTGGGTGTTTACGAATAACCTGGACGCAAAAGAAGGTACAACAATTGATCACGAAGGATACCAGTTCATTATTGATGAGATGGAAGGCTATCAAATTAAAAAGGTTAAAATTGTGAAAGCCTAAATATCGGCTATAAAGGCAATCCCAAAATGGGGTTGCCTTCTTTTAAAATATAGACGATTATTATTAATATCCGCTGAGTAAGTCGTAGTATGAAACGGTATAAACTACAACATTATGAGATATAAATAAAAATCGATAAACTTCAAACGAAAGAAGTGATCATGCATTGGGCCATTCATCAATAAAAGAACTTGAAACAGAAGGAGAAATACTTGAGGCATTTTCTATCATGAAGCAGTTACGTATGCATCTCGATGTGAATACATATCTTGATTTAGTAAATGAGGCTAGGGAAAAGGATAATTATCATATGTTTGTCTTAATTGATGAAAATGAAATTGTTGCAGTAACTGGATTTAAGCCAATGATTACACTCTACTATGGCAGATTTGTATGGGTTTGTGATTTGGTTACAGATGTAAGTAAACGTTCCAAGGGATACGGTGAACAATTGCTTGCATACGTCCATCAATGGGCAAAAGAACATAATTATGATAGTGTTGCGCTATCATCGGGCTTACAAAGAAAAGATGCGCATCATTTTTATGAAAATAAAATGAACTATGAAAAAGTAAGCTATGTCTTTAAAAAGCCACTGGTATAATTATTGCGGTACTGAAGTAAGAACTAGCCAGTTTTTTAATATTACTTTATAAAACAATAATGTGAATTCGAGTATATGTTTTGCGCTGATTTAGTATAAGAGGGCATTACAAAGTGGAGTGATAAGAAGTGAAATATCGTAAAGCAAATATTAATGATATTGATAAATTGATTGACTTAAGGAAAAGGCAATTAGTGGATGAGGGGATAGAACCTAATATAGACATCAATTCGGAGCTAAATGTATTCTTTCATAACAAACTAAGTGATGGCTCTTTAATTCAGTTGATAGTTGAAGATAATGAAGATATTATTGCCTGTGGTGCAATCATCTATTATGAATTTCCGCCTACTTATACCAATAAAAGTGGTAAAAAGGCTTATATTACTAACATGTTTACTAAAGAGGATTACCGTGGGCAGGGGATAGCTACGAAGTTATTGACTAAATTAGTCGATGAAGCCAAGGATTCAGGTATTTCAAAAATATGGCTTGGTGCTTCAAAGTTAGGTAGACCAGTATATAAAAAGTTTGGTTTTGTAGAAACTGAGGAATGGTTGGAATTAAATATATAAGATAATGAAACGATATACTTGAACAAGCGAATTTCTGGTGCCTAGTTCACTCTCTTTAAAGAAAAAAAGAGAAATCACAATCTGATTTCTCTTTTGCTTGTATCTATTCTGATTCTTCTGGATCTAAAAATTTGTCTTTCACATAACCCGTAAATTCATCTGTCGTCACTTTTACAAAACCATCCGGATTATTTATATTCTCAACTTCTACTTCCTGATTCTTCGTCACATAACCCACTATTTTAGATTCTAAGTCTGGTTCACTCCGAACAGTTAATAAATCAAGATTAACGTATTGGATGGAAGGGGTAGTCGTGTCAGTATCTTCTTCGCCTTCATTTTCTGCTTGTTCATCTTCCTCATTCACAGTATCCTCATCGTTGTTTTCCTTTTTTTCCTTTTGCTCATTTGCTGTGGATTCTGCTTTCCCACTGTCTTTCGAGCTCGCTGTATCGGTTGCAACTGGATCAGTGCCCGATGCTGAGAAGTCGGGATTATTGAAGTTATGCTGCATGAACGCAACAAATACAATAAATGCTAATGCGATAATTGTTAAAATGAAAATATAAAGACCTTTATGTTTTTTCATATCAAATCTCCTAATTTATGTTATCTAACAATATATTATACACGAAAGTTGTAGAAAATTAAATTGTTGTTTGTAATTTATCGAATAATGTAGAAAACATAACTACATTCAAAGGATTTTCATGATGAAGTATACGATGATAAGAGCAGTTATTACAGTACTTAGACTATAGAAAATGGCTGTTCCATATTTTTTATCTAGAAATAAATTCAATGTTTCATTTCCGAATGTAGAGAATGTCGTGTATGCACCACAAAATCCGACACCGACAAGAAGCCAAAGCCACTCCGGTGTTGTTCCAGCTATGTGGAAATGCAAAAGGAATCCCAAGGTAATCGATCCAGTTATATTAGCAATCCATGTACCAATTAATCGTTTTTCTGTTTTTATAGAAATATAATAGCGAGTAATACTTCCGAAAAATCCACCTAAAGCTACAAGCAAAATATTCATCTGGAAACCTGCCTTCTAGTTGCTGTCATGTATCCTAAGAAGCAGCAAATTAGTCCGCCAAGTACGCTGATCAAAATATAGGTAATTGCTAAGCCGAGACTAGAAGTTGCTAATTGAATGGTCTCTACTGCAAAAGTAGAGAATGTTGTAAATGATCCAATGATCCCTACCGTTATTGCAGTAAAGAGTTCAGATGAAAAATTTTTCTTAATTACATCATGATTCATTAAAAAGCTCAGAAAAAAGCAGCCAATTAAATTGACTGTAAGTGTTGCGTAGGAATCCCGTATTGCCACTAAAGAGGACAGAAATATAATAACGGCCGATTGCACCAATCATTCCACCTACAGCAACGGCCAAATATACTTTTATATTCATGCCCCTTTGCAACCTGGACAGAGTCCATAGATTTCAAATTTATGTCCTTCAATTTCATAGTTTGAAAGGGTACCTAGCAATTCATCCATCGGGCATACATCAATTTCTTTTGTTTTTCCACATTCATTACAAATAAAATGATGATGGTGGTGATGGGTGCAGTTCATCCTGAATAGCTTCTCGCCATTTAGTTCCGTTGATTCTAGAATTCCGACTTCATGGTATAAATGTAAATTACGATAGATTGTATCAAAGCTAATGCCGTCATAGCTTTCTTCTAAATGACTAATTAAGTCCTTCGCAGTCCGGTAGCCATCTGCTTCATTGAAATAAGATAAAATATCCTTTCTTCTACCAGTTGCTTTATATCCTTTGCTCTTTAAGAGATCGATAGCTTCTTCTATATTCATTAAGCTTCACGCACCTTTTTAAATAAGTTAACCTTCTTAATCCCGATGGTAAGTAATAAAATTACAATGGCGACCATTACAATTGTACCGCCTGGTGGGATACTCAAATAATAGCCAGAGATTAATCCGATAATAACTGCTAGTTCCCCAAATATAATAGAAAGGAACATCATTTGCTTAAATCCTTTTGCGATTCGCATAGCTGCTGCAACAGGCAAAGTCATTAAAGCGGAAACCAATAAAACTCCAACAATTTGTATCGATGACCCTATAACAAGTGCAGTTAAAATAATAAACAATAAATGGATTCGTTTTGCATGAATACCCGAAATTGACGCATATTCTTCATCGAAGGAGAGGGTAAAGAGCTCCTTGTAAAATAGTGTAATGACAAGAATTACAAATATGGAAATCCCAAGGATCATAAAAAAATCACTTTGGCTTACTGCGGAAACAGACCCAAATAAATAATTAAGTAAATCGGTATTAAATCCATCGGCAATAGAAATGAAAATGATACTCAGACCAACACCAGCTGACATGATAATTGGGATCGCGATTTCTTGGTATGCTTTGTATACGCCACGTAGCTTTTCAATTAAAACGGAGCCTACTACGGAAAATGCAAGTCCGCTTAATAGTGGATTGAATACAATCGCGAATAATTTCTCAAGCATTAGTCCGAAAGCAATCCCACCTAATGTTACATGGGAAAGTGCATCCGCAATTAAAGATAGCCGTCTAACAACAATAAATGTACCTAGTAATGGCGCAATGATGCCAATTAGTATCCCTGTTATAAATGTATACCTTAAAAAATCATATTGTAAAATATCTGCTAGCATAGTCGTTCCTCCAACATTAGTGATTGTGGGTGACAATATTTAACGCGTGTCCGTAAATATTGGATAAATCATATTCAGACAGGGATGTGAATTCCTCAGATTTCCCATGGAAATGTAAGGTTTTATTTAAACAAACGATGTCTGTCGCATGCTCTGTCATCGTACCTGTGTCATGTGTGACAAGTAGTAAAGAGATATTCCGTTTATCATGTAATTGATGCAGTAAATCATAAAACCGTTTTACATTCTCGCTATCAATTCCAACAGTAGGCTCATCCAAAATTAGCAATTCTGGATCGTTAACAAGCGATCTTGCAATAAAAATTCGTTGCTGTTGACCACCTGACAGGTCGCCAATATTTCGATAAGCATAATCGAGCATGTCTACTTGCTCAATTGCTTGAAGAATTTTTGCTTTATGCTTCTGATTGAAAAATTTAAAGTAGCCTACTTTCGCTGTCAGACCTGTTGAAACAACCTCAAATACGGTGGCAGGGAAGCCACGATTAAATGCATTGGCTTTTTGCGAGACAAAACCAATTTTATTTCTATCCTTAAATTTATCCATCTGCTCACCGAAAAGCTTAATGGAGCCTTCATCTGGTTTTAGCAAGCCTAAGATGAGTTTAATTAATGTCGTTTTCCCTCCACCATTCGGTCCGATTAATCCCATGAAAGATCCTTGTGGGATTTCTAAGTTAATCTGGTCTAACACTGTTTTACTATCGTATGCATAACTAATATTTTCCATCGAGATAATTGGTTCTTTCATTATTTCACCTCTTAAAAGTAAGTACCTACATCCGTTTGAAAGAGGTAGGTACGAGATTGAATGTTCATTATTTAGTAGCTTGATCCAGAATATTTAAATTATAAGTCATTAAAGAAAGATAGTCCTCATCATTTGCAATATCTTCATCGGTTAAAATAGATAAATTGTGGATGGTTAACATTTCAGCACCTATTTCATTTTGAATAACTTCCGATACACGATTTGAGGTGTTTTGTTCAAAAAGAATATAATCAAGATTGTATTCTTTTGCCTGATCAATGATTTCTGTTAATTCCTTCTGAGATGGTTCACTGCCAGAGGATATTCCGTTAACCGATATTTGTTCAATACCATAACGCTCTTCCCAATATCCAAATGCAGCATGGGAAACTAAGATTTTTTTGTTCTCTTTTGGTTCAAGCGTTTCGGTAAATTGTTGATCCAATTGGAGCATGCTTTCTTTTAATCCAGCAAAATTCTCTGTATAGACTGCTTCCTCATCAGGATTCAAAGTAATAAGTTCATCTTTAATAATTTCAGCAATTTCTATCATTCGTAATGGATCAATCCATATATGGGGGTCTTGGTCGCCATGATCGTGCCCATCTTCATGATCGTGCTCACTTTCATGGTCGTGTTCAGCAGTACCTGATGAGCTGAAAAGTTCTTCATGTGCACCAATTTCGATCAATGATACATCCTGTTTTTCTAAAGCCTCTGCAGTAGCCTCAGCGAAGCTTTCCATACCGGCACCTAAATAAATAAAGGCATCACTCTTAGCAATGTCCGTCATTTCCTTTGAAGTGGGCTCATAAGTATGTGCATCTGCGCCTGGGGGATAAACGGACTCTGCTGTAAGGCTATCCCCGCCAATTTGTTCGAGGATATACTGAATCGGGTAAATCGTTGTATAGACTATTAAATTATCATTGCTGGACTTGGCATCGTCACTTGCTGACGTACAACCGGCAGCAATCAAACCAATAATTAGAAATGGTATTAATTTGTATGAAAGTTTCATATATTGTCCCCGTTCTTCCTGTAATTAACTAACTATAAATAGTATCATATCGTAATCATTCCGATATGTAAATAGGAATGATTACGTTTATAATCAAAATTCAATTAAATTTATTGCGAAATATCTGATATTGATTTATAGTAGGAACTAGAACAATATGAATGACCATTCATTCAACAATGGATTGGGGGATTGTAATAATGAAGCAATCGATCATGCGTGCAGCTGTTTTAGGTTCGGGTGTAATGGGTTCGGGAATTGCTGCCCATTTAGCAAATGTAGGCATACAAGTATTGATGCTTGATATCGTACCGGAAACATTGACAGATGCAGAACAACAAAAAGGACTGACATTGGAAGATAGCGCCGTGAGGAACAGGGTCGCGGCTACAAGTAAGCAATTATTGCTAAAGCAAAAACCATCACCAATAACTTCTAAGAAGAGTTTAGAACTTATTACCGTGGGAAATTTTGAAGATGATATGGAAAAAATAGCTGATGTGGATTGGGTAATTGAGGTTGTTACGGAGAAGTTAGAAATTAAGAAGCAGGTTTTTAAAAACGTAGAAAAGCATCGCCAAAAAGGAACAATTATAAGCTCCAATACTTCTGGCATCTCAGTAGAGCAAATGGTAGAGGATTGCTCTGACGAATTTAAGAAGCATTTCCTTGGTACACATTTCTTTAATCCACCACGATACTTAAAATTATTGGAAGTTATTCCAACGAGGTATACGAGCCCAGAGATCATAGCATTTATGAAAACCTTTGGTGAGGATGTTCTTGGAAAAGGTGTTGTTATTGCTAAAGATACTCCTAATTTTATTGCGAACCGAATTGGTACGTATGGACTGCTTGTTACCGTAAGAGAAATGTTAAGAGGGGGCTATAGTGTTGGTGAGGTTGACTCTGTAACTGGGCCCTTAATTGGGCGTCCAAAAAGTGCGACGTTCCGCACGCTGGATGTCGTAGGTTTAGATACCTTTATACATGTAGCAAACAATGTTTATGATCATGTAGAAGGTGAAGAGCAGGATGTCTTCGAAATTCCAGCGTTTATGAAGGAAATGAATGACAGAGGCTGGCTCGGTTCGAAAAGTGGTAAAGGATTCTATCAGAAAGAAGCTGGTGTCATTTATGAATTAAACCCAGAGACATTAGAATATGAAGAGCGGAAATCACTTTCAACAGCAGCAACTGAGCTGGCTAAGCAAGAAAAAGGATCACACCGCAAATTGAAAGCGCTTATAAAAGCGGAAGGTGACCGTGCGGGTAACTTCATCTGGTCAATCACTAAACCTGTGCTCATCTATTCTGCTGAATTACTTGGTGAAATTGCCGATAACATTCCAGCAATTGACAGGGCAATGAAATGGGGATTCGGCTGGGAGGCAGGTCCGTTTGAAATATGGGATCAGATTGGAGTTAGAATATCAGTTGCTAGAATGCAAGCGGAAGGGCTAACCATCCCGAATTGGGTGCTGCATTTTCTAGAAGATGGTAACGAAACCTTTTACAAACAAGAAAACGGCAAAATCAGTTATTACGATACTGGTGAATTTAAAAAACAAGAACTTAATAAGAAAGTGATTAACCTGCAGCTTTTAAAACAAGCAAATCCTGTTATTAAACAAAATAGTGGTGCAAGTTTAGTAGATTTAGGTGATGGTGTTGCTCTTTTAGAGTTCCATTCGAAAAGCAATGCAATCGGTCTTGATATTATTCAAATGGTAAATTATGCAATCGATGAGGTAGCTAATAATTATGAAGGTCTGGTAATCGGTAACCAAGGAAAAAACTTCTGTATCGGTGCGAACCTAGCGCTAATGTTAATGGAAGCGCAGGATGATAACTTCGATGAATTAGACATGGTTATTCGCGGTTTCCAAAGCATGGCCATGAATATTAAATATGCCGTAAAGCCGGTAGTCACTGCACCATTTAATATGACCCTTGGAGGCGGCGCAGAGGTTACCTTGCCAGCCGCAGCAATTCAAGCATCTTCAGAAACGTATATTGGACTCGTTGAATTTGGCGTTGGCCTAATTCCTGGTGGGGGCGGAACAAAAGAGCTCTACTTAAAGGAACTTCGAAATTTGCCAAAAGATGTACATTTTGACTTAACGAAGGTCGCAAATAATGTGTTTGAAAAAGTTGCTACGGCTAAGGTCTCGACTTCTGCTGCGGAAGCTTTTGAGAGCGGATTCTTAGGAGCGGGTGACAGTGTTACTGCAAACCCTGACCATTTATTACATGATGCAAAAGAAAAAGTATTGGGGCTTGCTAGAACAGGGTATCGTGCTCCCCTTCCAGAGAAAATCCCAGTAGTCGGCGACGCGGGATATGCAGCAATGCTTATGGGCGCGAAAACATTAAGATATGGTGGATATGCATCCGATCATGATGTGAAAATTGCGGAAAAACTTGCTTACGTTCTCTCAGGCGGGCGAATGAAAGAAGGTACGTTACTCGACGAACAAGTGATGTTGGATCTTGAACGAGAGGCATTCTTAAGTCTGATTGGTGAACCACTTACCCAAGCAAGAATGCAACATATGTTGCTAAAAGGAAAGGCATTGAGAAATTAACAAAAGGAAATGCCCCTGTTTAGTGACATGCGGTGGTGAGGGAAGTCTCGCTATGCGATGGAGCTGGACGTGGCTATTGCTGCCATAGGAATAGTAAGGGGATTATTATTTTATCTTAACATTCTAAGGATGAGGGGGAGAGAATATTGAAAGAAGCAGTTATTGTATCTGGTGCCAGAACCCCTGTAGGAAAGGCACATAAGGGATCTTTAGCGAATTATCGACCGGATGATTCAGCCGCATTAACGATTAGGGAAACGTTAAAACGTGCTGGGGACTATGACGGCAAAATTGATGATGTGATAATTGGTTGTGCAAACCCTGAAGCGGAGCAGGGAATGAATATGGCAAGAAATATTGCAGCACTTGCAGGCCTTGCGATAGATGTTCCTGGGATAACCATTAATCGTTACTGTTCATCTGGTTTACAATCGATTGCCTTTGCGGCAGAAAGGATAATGATTGGAGCAGGTGAGGCCATTATTGCGGGTGGTGCAGAATCAATGAGTATGATTCCAATGGGAGGCCATGTAATTAAACCGAACCCGAAGCTTGTGCAAGATGCGCCAGGCTATTATATGGGAATGGGACATACGGCGGAAGAAGTTGCGAATCGTTTTAATATTTCACGAACAGATCAGGACGCATTTGCAGTGCAAAGCCATGAACGAGCAGCAAAGGCAATAAAGGCAGGAAAATTTACGGATGAAATTATTCCAGTAGAA
Source organism: Oceanobacillus zhaokaii (assembly GCF_003352005.1). Classification (GTDB taxonomy): domain Bacteria; phylum Bacillota; class Bacilli; order Bacillales; family Amphibacillaceae; genus Oceanobacillus; species Oceanobacillus zhaokaii. The sequence continues at coordinate 2,679,430 of NZ_CP024848.1, read as the reverse complement.
GTTACGGAAAGAGTAATTGCTAAAAATAATCGTATCGAAGAAAAATCGTCCATTTTCAAAATGGATGAAGGAGTTCGAGCAGGAACAACGGCAGAAATTTTAGCAAAGCTTCGGCCCGCATTTTCGATGAATGGAACAGTAACTGCTGGAAATGCATCACAAATGAGTGATGGTGCAGCTTCCGTTCTTGTGATGGAACGCGAAAGGGCAGAGGCGGAAGGACTTGCTCCAATTGTTAAATTTAGATCTTTTGCAGTTGCAGGCGTGGAGCCGGAAATAATGGGAGTCGGACCTGTTGCAGCAATTCCAAAAGCATTGAAGCTTGCAGGTCTTGAACTTGGGGATATTGGTTTGTTTGAATTAAATGAAGCATTTGCATCTCAAGCTCTAAGGGTAATTCAAGCGCTTGATTTAGATCCGGCTATCGTTAACGTAAATGGCGGTGCTATCGCACTTGGACACCCACTTGGATGTACAGGAACAAAGCTAACTTTAACATTGATCCATGAAATGAAACGAAGAAATATTCAATTCGGTGTTGTTACGATGTGTATTGGCGGAGGAATGGGGGCAGCTGGAGTGTTTGAATTACTTTAAAAAATGACAAAGGGGAAGATTTGAGATGAGTGAAACGAGAGAAAAGCTTTTTAAAGGGGCAACTTTTTTAGTAGAAGATTTGACTGCTGATGATATTATTACACCAGAAGATTTTACGGAAGAACAGAAGATGATTGCCAAGACGACTGAGGATTTTATTGTTGGCGAGGTATTACCGAAAGTCGAGAATCTGGAAAAACAGGAATTCGAGCATTCGGTAGCCTTACTAAAAAAAGCGGGTGAACTGGGACTATTAGGTGCAGATGTTCCTGAGGAATATGGCGGACTTGGTCTAGACAAAATAAGCTCCGCTTTAATTACAGAAAAATTTTCGCTTGCTGGTGGTTTTTCAATTACTCATGGTGCACATGTAGGGATCGGTTCCCTGCCAATTGTATTCTTTGGAAATGATAATCAGAAGAAGCAGTATTTGCCGAAGCTTGCGACAGGAGAATTGATTGCTGCTTATGCACTTACTGAATCGAGTTCAGGATCTGATGCTTTAGGTGCCAAAACCACAGCAGTATTAAATGAAGCGGGAACCCATTATATTCTAAATGGTGAAAAACAATTTATAACGAACTCAGCATTCGCAGATGTTTTTATTGTTTATGGAAAAATTGATGGCGAGCATTTCTCAACTTTTATCGTTGAACGTGATTATCCAGGGGTATCCACTGGTCCTGAAGAAAAGAAAATGGGAATTAAAAGCTCTTCCACTCGTACTTTAATTTTAGACAATGCAGAAATACCTGTAGAAAATCTTCTTGGTGAAAAGGGTCGAGGCCATATTATTGCCTTTAACATCCTAAATGTCGGCCGCTATAAACTGGCGATTGGGGCAGTTGGTGGTGCAAAACGCGCATTAGAGTTAGCAGCGAATTATTCTAACGAGAGGAAGCAATTCGGGACATCATTATCCAGTTTCTCGCTAATACAGGAGAAATTGGCAACGATGGCATCGAAAATTTATGCTAACGAAAGTGCTGCTTACAGAACTGTTGGTCTCATGGAGCAACGAATGAGTCTGCTATCAGAGGATCAATTAATGGATGGTAGAGAGGTAGCTGCTGCGATTGCCGAATACCAAATTGAATGCTCTATGAATAAATATATGGCAACGGAAATGCTTGATTATACTGTAGATGAAGCAGTGCAAATTCATGGCGGAAATGGATTTATTCAAGAATATGAAGTAGAAAGAATCTATCGTGACTCGAGGATTAATCGGATATTTGAAGGAACAAATGAAATCAACCGCTTGCTAGTACCGGGAACAATTTTGAAGAAAGCAATGAAAGGTGAACTTCCATTGCTTCAAAAAGCACAAACCTTACAGGAAGAAATGGTAATGAAAATGCCCGAAGAAGTTGGTGATGGAACATTAGAGCAGGAGAAATATCTATTAAGAAACGCGAAGAAGCTGGTCCTTTTTGCTGCAAGCCTTGCTGCTAAGAAATACATGCAAAGGATTGAGAAGGAGCAAGAGGTATTGGTAAACATTGCTGACATGGTGTCCGAGGTCTATAATATCGAGTCAGCAATACTAAGGACGGAGAAAGCTATTAATAAAACAGGTGAAGAAAAGAATAAACAAAAAATCCTTTATACGGAGGTATATGTTCAAGAAGCATTTAACCGTATGGAGGCTGATGCAAAAGAGACCCTGATTACGATCGAAGAAGGAGATACACTCCGTATGCTGCTTTCCTCGTTACGAAAATTAACAAGACATACACCAATTAATGTTGTCGCTAAAAAAAGGGAGATCGCTGCTAAGTTAATTGAGAAAGAGGAATATGTCTTGTAAAGCAGAATTTATATTAAGGGAAAGAATAATACAACTCCCATGCTTCGTATTAATAAAGCATGGGGATTTTTTATAGATCTATCTTTATTTTTGGGTTATTTACTAAATGCACACTCTTTTAGTAGGAACAATGGACATTCGATATAAACTGTTAGCTAGAAAAAATTGTTATTTCAAATCTGGATGGGGGTTCTATTAGATTCTTCATTTCTTACGCTAAATCACTTACTATCATTAGTAGGTTTGTCATTTCCAGTTACTGCAATATCCCCAGCGGAAGAAATACACGAAGATTCCTGCGAGAAGGCTCACCAGCTCCGGTGGAAAGCGTAGTGTATTTCTGGAGCGACTGATCTGAGAGTCCTTGGCACATTATTAAGCAATACGAGATGCAAGTAGCTAAAAATTTGCTATAATGAGAGTAATTTTATTATAGATAGGAGGTAATGATATGGGCTTAACATTTTATTGGTTGCCTCAATGTGGTACATGTAAGCAGGCTAAAAAGTGGTTTGATCAACATAATATCGATTATAAAGAAATACATATCGTCGAAGAGACGCCATCAAAAGAAGCGATTCTCGAACTTATTAAAAATAGCGGCTTACCGGCTAAGAAATTTTTCAATACAAGCGGAATGAAGTATCGTGAAATGAATATGAAGGACAAAATTAAAGATGCAAGTATAGAAGAAATGGCAGCATATTTAGCTTCTGATGGCATGCTGATTAAACGTCCGATTGTTACGGATGGTGAAAAGGTGACAGTTGGATTCAAAGTAGATTCATTTGAAGAAACCTGGGGCTAAATAAGTGAATGAAAATCTTTTCCCAAGGGCTAGTAATATATGACGTAACATTGTATAGTTAAATAGAATGAACTAACGGAGGGATTAGGATGAACTTACCAGAAGAATTATTATATTCAAAAGACCACGAATGGATTAAAAAAGAAGGAAACAATGTTCGTATTGGTATTACAGAATTTGCACAAGATGAGCTAGGAGATATTGTGTTTATTGAATTACCAGAGGTAGATGATGAGGTTTCTGGTGATGAGCCTTTCGGAAGTGTGGAATCTGTTAAGACTGTTTCCGAATTATATGCTCCAGTTGGTGGGAAAGTAGTGGAAGTAAACGAAGACTTAGAAGATAATCCGGAATATGTAAATGAATCTCCATATGAAAAAGCATGGATGGTTGTAGTTGAACTATCTGATGAATCAGAACTTGATGAATTATTAACAGCTGAACAATACAAAGCTTTCATAGAACAAGACTAAACAAAGGGGCTAACTAACATTAGAAAATAGTGTATAGTTAGCTTTCTTTTTATCATATACTAAATCAACGAAGCGTCTTGCTTACTTATATGGGGAGTGCTGTGCGATGATAACGATGGAGTCAGATAAAATAATCATTGTCGAAGGATTAACCGATAAACGAAAGGTAGAAAAGGTGATTAATGACAATGTTACGATTGTCTGTACAAACGGTACATTGGGTATTGGGCGTTTTGAAGAGTTATTAGATACGTATTGTTTAGATGAGAAAGAAGTATTTATCCTAGTTGATGAAGATAAATCAGGGTTGAAGTTAAGGAAACAGCTTGCCCGTGAATTACCACATGCGGATCATATTTATGTGAGCAGTGAGTATCGCGAGGTTGCGACAACACCTATCCATGTTCTTGCTTCTGCTTTACTTAGCAAGAATTTCCAGGTACATCCGATATTTTTAATGCCGAATTTATAAAATCTAAAGGTGGTTAACTTGCAAAAAGCTACGAATAAGGAATTAGAGAAGGAAAACTATTTATTATATATTTATACGCCATTTTGCGGTACGTGCAGTGTTGCAAGAAGCATGCTGGATAAAATTGAGTCCGTTCATAAGCAGAATATCTTTTACGATATGAACGCATCCTTACATCCGGAATTTATGCAGGAACACAAAATTGAGAGTGTTCCATGCCTCTTAATTAAAGAGGGATATGAAATAAAAGAGAAGGTTTATGCCTTTAAGTCCATTGCAAATATTTATTCATTATTGTTGGAGTATAAGCCTGAATTATTTAATGTCCAGTAAATGTGTTCAGTTGTTAATTGACACAATGAAACTAGCATGCTACTATAGTTTCGTTGTACTAATTAATCAAATATGTAGATAGCTCTTATCTTGAGCGGTGGAGGGACTGGCCCTATGATATCGCGGCAACCTTCAAGCATGGTCTGCTTGAAAGGTGCTAATTCCTGCAAAGCATCGCTTTGACAGATGAGAGAACACGAGACTTTTAATATTAAACGTCCTTCTGTTCTCAATCAGAAGGACGTTTTTTGTTCATTTAGGGAATAATTAAAAATGCAACTATTACTTTTTAACCACCAGATGATAAAATCAACAGTTTTTAGGTGGACGATTAACCGCAGTCCCAATCTTTTAGAAAAGAGTTAAGGTATTGTAGGTTAAAGATGTGTTACGTATTAAGAGGAGGAATCTTATTGATTTCGATCGAAGGATTAAATAAAATATTTAAACAGAACAATAAACAATTGAAAGCCGTTGATAATCTTAACTTAAAGATTAATCAAGGTGAAATATATGGCATTATTGGTTATAGTGGAGCAGGGAAAAGTACGTTTGTCCGTTTAATCAATCGCTTGGAAGAGCCTTCAAGTGGGAAGGTTATAATTGATAAACAAGAAATTACCGCGCTAAAATCAAATGAGCTTCGACTTGCTAGAAGAGAAATAGGGATGATCTTCCAGCATTTTAATCTGCTCTGGTCGCGTACAGTAAAAGAGAACATCGCTTTTCCATTAGAAATAGCAGGTGTCTCCAAGGACGAACGTGAAAAAAGAGTGCAAGAACTAATTGATCTAGTCGGGCTTTCTGGTAGAGAAAATGCATATCCATCCCAGCTGAGTGGTGGGCAAAAGCAGCGAGTTGGTATCGCGCGTGCACTAGCAAATAAACCGAAAGTATTGCTTTGTGATGAAGCAACGTCAGCGCTTGATCCTGAAACAACCAATTCCATCTTAGAACTATTGGTTGATATTAACGCAAAAATGAAATTGACGATCATTTTAATCACACATGAAATGCATGTTATTCGTAAAATTTGCAGTCGTGTGGCGGTAATGGAAAATGGTAAAGTTGTGGAGCAAGGTGATGTCCTGAATGTCTTTCAAAAACCACAACAATCCGTTACAAAGAAATTTGTCGAGCAAGTAATGGGCAATGATGAAGATAATGAAATTATTAATCAGTTAATCACTAATAAGACTTCTGGAAAAATAATTCGTTTGCAATTTATTGGCGAAACAACGAATCAAGCATTAATAAGTGAGGTTTCACGCAAGTTTAACGTTGATTTGAATATATTACAAGGGAAAATTACGCAAACAAAGCATGGTGCATTTGGTACATTATATGTGCAAGTGAATGGTGATAAAGACGTAATCAAGGATGCTTGTCGATTTATTGAAAATGAAACCTCAGTAGAACTGGAGGTTATTGAAAATGCTATCTAATTTATTTCCAAATGTAAAAGCGGAAGATATGATTGAGGCGACCTATGAAACACTTTACATGACACTTTTATCATTAGTTGGAGTCGTGATATTCGGTATATTATTAGGGTTATTGCTTTACTTAACGAATAAGAATGGAATTTGGGAAAATAGATATATTTACCATAGCACTTCAGCAGTTGTGAATTTTTTCCGAGCTGTGCCATTTATTATTTTGATTTTATTACTATTCCCATTTACAGATTTTCTTATTGGCACCGTTCGAGGACCAAACGCCGCTATACCAGCATTAATCATTGGTTCCGCACCGTTTTATGCAAGATTGGTGGAAATCGCATTAGTTGAAGTAGACAAAGGTGTTGTGGAAGCTGCAAAATCAATGGGAGCAAAAACAAAAACGATTATATTCAAAGTATTGCTACCAGAATCAATGCCAGCGCTCATATCTGGTATTACCGTAACGTCAATTGCATTAATTGGATATACAGCAATGGCTGGTTTAATCGGCGCTGGTGGATTAGGAAATCGTGCCCATTATTACGGTTTTATGCGCCGCGATTTTGACGTAGTATTAGCTTGTACGATTATTATTGTAATTATTGTATTTATTTTCCAATTTATCGGAGATATGATCTCCAAACGAATCGATAAACGATAAGGACATGTTATTTAGGATGTAATATCCTTAATAAATATATTAATCAATTAGAAAAGGGGATTTATATTATGAAAAAATATTTAGCTTTAATTGCACTCCTAGCTGTTTTAGTACTAGCAGCCTGTGGAGGAAGTAATTCAAACGAAAATGATTCAGCAGAAACGACTGAAGGTGAAGAAGAAAGTGCTGTACTTAAAGTAGGTGCGTCTAGTACACCGCATGCAGAAATCCTAGAAGAAGCCGCTCCTTTACTTGAAGAAGAGGGCATTACGTTAGAAATTGAACCATACGAAGATTATGTGTTGCCTAATGACGACTTAGCAAATGGTGACTTGGATGCAAACTATTTTCAACATAAACCATTTTTAGAAGAAACTGTAGGAAATACAGGATATGAAATTGAATCTATTGGCGGAGTCCATGTAGAACCAATGGGTGTATATTCTGTAAACATTAAAAGTGTAGATGAAATTCCAGATGGTGCTGAAGTTATCTTAAGTAACTCTGTAGCAGATCATGGACGTATTCTAAAGTTATTTGAAGCAGAAGGTCTGATTACATTAGACGAAAATGCTGAAGAAATTACGCTTGATAGCATTGTAGATAATCCGAAAAACCTGGAGTTTTCACCAGACTATGCACCAGAAATTTTACCAGAGTTATATCTTAATGAAGAAGATGCACTTGTAGTAATTAATACAAACTATGCTATTGGAGCTGAATTAAATCCAGTAGATGATGCGCTCTTTATTGAAGGCGAGGAATCGGACTACGTAAATATAATTGCAGTTCGTTCTGAGGATAAAGAGGATGAATCATTAAATAAACTAGTTGAAGTACTACAGTCTGAAGAAATTGCTAATTTTATTCTGGAAAATTATGATGGTGCAATCGTTCCAGCAGGCGGTACGAAATAATCTTTTATTGCGGATTCGAGAGTATTCTTTAGAAAATAGCCGAAATTAAACGAAATTCCTATATAGTATCAGTCAAACTTGATGAGAGTAAGCGATATTGTACGACATCGCGCCATTTCGATTTTGTCTTGAGAGCCATCTTTATGTTACCATTTTACATGTAGTCAATATTTGAGAGGATGGTTCACTATTAATGGTCTGAGGTACACATCAGAAATGGAAAAAGCAATGCATCATTCACATCATATGAGTTATGCAGAGTATGAACAGAAGTTAGTCAATCGTCTTGAGGTTGAAGAAAGACGAGAAAAGGACTATCATGATTGCAAAGTTTTAGCCGCCGAAGTAAATAGTAACATCCACATGTAAACATTGAACAAAGAAATGCTGATGCTCTTAAAGAGCATCAGCATTTTTGAATAATCAAGGAAATTATGGTATTCTCTCTGGGGAAGAAATCATGCATCTGTTATCAATTAGCTTATTATAATTATCGATTACGCAATAATTTTATACTATATAAGTGATTATATTATATATGAAGGAATAATAAAGAATAAAGGGTTAAAATGCAAGGAAAACCTTTATTTGACGTTATTTGTAAATATGTTGATAATTAATTTGATTTGCTATAAGATTATAATGAGAATAGATTGATAATGGATGTAAAATTCATTTCATAAAATATATTAGTATTTGGAGGTTTTGTAATGGCAGGATCAGTGTTAGAAATTAAGAATCTTCATGTGTCAATTGAGGATAAAGAGATATTAAAGGGTGTAGACCTTACAATAAAGGGTGGAGAATTCCATGCAGTCATGGGACCGAATGGAACTGGTAAGTCAACACTAGCTTCAGCGATTATGGGTCATCCAAAATACGAAATAACAGAAGGAAGCATTACACTTGATGGTGAAGATGTATTGGAAATGGAAGTGGACGAACGTGCACGTGCAGGTCTATTCCTTGCAATGCAATATCCAAGTGAAATTAGCGGTGTAACAACATCTGACTTCTTACGCTCTGCAATTAATGCAAGACGTGAAGAGGGCGACGGAATTCCGTTAATGAAATTTATTAAAGAATTGGATAAAGATCTAGACCTTCTAGATATTGATCAAAACATGGCAACACGCTACTTAAACGAAGGATTCTCTGGTGGGGAAAAGAAACGAAATGAGATACTCCAATTACTGCAAATTAAACCGAACATTGCTATCCTTGATGAAATTGACTCAGGGCTGGATATTGATGCACTTAAGATTGTATCTAAAGGAATTAACAAAATGCGTAGTGAAAGCTTCGGTTGCTTAATGATTACACACTACCAACGCTTGCTTAACTATATTACACCAGATTATGTTCATGTAATGATGCAAGGTCGTGTTGTGAAATCAGGTGGCCCTGAACTAGCAAAACGCTTAGAAGCAGAAGGATATGAATGGATTAAAGAAGAACTAGGTATCGAAGACACAGAAGTATCTGTAGAACAAAATGCGTAAGTGTTAGGAGGGGTAATATGACTGTCGGAACGAAGCTTCCTTATGATAAAGAATATATCGAGCAATTTTCTAAAGATAGAAATGAACCAGAATGGGTAAAAACATTGCGTCTTCAAGCGCTTGAACAAGCAGAAGTATTAGAAATGCCAAAGCCTGATAAAACAAAAATTACAAGATGGAATTTCAGTAATTTTAAACATGAATATACAAAAGGCGAAGCAATTACTTCTATTAACGATTTACCAAAAGAAATTCAGGAATATTTTGATGAAGAAAACATCCCCGAAAACTTGTTAATTCAACGTAATCATTCTGTTGCATACGCGACATTGAGCAAAGAATTACAAGAAAAAGGTGTTGTGTTTACTGATATTTTCACTGCACTAGCTAACCATAGTGAATTAGTTGAAAAATATTTCATGAGAGATGCTGTGTCAGTGGATCAAAATAAGCTAACGGCATTGCATGCTGCTTTATTCAATGGTGGTGCTTTCTTATATGTTCCTAAGAATGTGCAGATAGAGGATCCACTTCAAGTTATTTTCTGGCAAGAAGACCCGGAATTAGCTTTAGTGAACCATGTTATCGTTGTTGCAGATGAAAATAGTAAACTAACATATGTAGAAAACTACATTTCAAATAATGAAGAACAAGAAACTGTAGCAAACATTATTACAGAAGTGATTGCATTGGATAATGCTTCTATTTCATTTGGTGCAGTAGATAATTTCGCAGCTGGAACTACGTCATATGTGAATCGACGTGGGGTAGCTTACCGAAACGCATCAATCGATTGGGCACTTGGCCAAATGAATGAAGGAAATACTGTATCAGAAAATATTACACATCTAATCGGTGACGGTTCTACATCAAAAGCAAATGCAGTATCCGTTGGTCGTGGAAAACAAATCCAAAACTTTACAGCGAGCATTGATCAGCATGGTAAGGCTACAGATGGATTTATTTTACAGCGTGGTGTAATGAAAGAAAAAGCAACCATGATCTTTAATGCAATTGGTAAAATTGAGCATGGCGGTACGAAGGCAAACTCTGAACAAGAATCACGAGTGTTGATGCTTAGCCCAGATGCACGTGGTGATGCGAACCCAATTCTCTTAATTGAAGAGGACGATGTAACAGCAGGACATGCGGCATCTGTTGGACGAGTTGATCCGATGCAGATGTACTACCTTAAAAGTCGTGGTTTAACAACAGAAGAAGCAGAACGTCTAATTATTCACGGCTTCTTAGCACCAGTAGTGGATCAATTACCAATTGAATCGGTTAAGAATCAATTGAAACAGGTAATTGAAAGGAAAGTATACTAATGGATATAAATGCCATTCGTCAAATGTTCCCTATCTTAGATCAGGAAGTGAATGGACATCCGCTAGTATATCTTGATTCCTCAGCGACATCACAGAAGCCAATTCAAGTTATAGAGGCGGTTAATGATTATTACCGCCAAGATAATTCGAATGTTCATCGTGGTGTTCATACGCTAGGGACAAGAGCTACTGATAAATATGAGGGTGCACGAGAAAAAGTTCGCCAATTTATTAATGCAAACAGTGCGGCTGAAGTTATATTTACTCGTGGTACAACCACATCGATTAATACAGTGGCATATGGCTATGCTCGAGCAAATTTAGTTGCTGGTGATGAAATTGTCATTACACCAATGGAGCATCATAGTAATATTATTCCCTGGCAGCAAGCGGCAAAAGCTACAGGAGCAACATTGAAATATATCCCATTGCAAAAAGATGGTACGATTTCTCTTGTCGATGTGAAAGAGACAATTACAGATAAAACAAAGATTGTTGCTATTACGCATATGTCAAACGTATTAGGAACAATTAATCCTGTTAAGGAAATTGCAGAAATTGCGCATGCGAAAGGTGCGGTCATCTTAATCGATGGTGCACAAGGAGCACCACATATGGCAGTGAATGTGCAGGAATTGAATTGTGATTTCTATGCATTCTCTGGACATAAGATGTGTGCACCAACTGGAATCGGAGTATTATATGGAAAAAGGGAATTGCTCGAAGAAATGGAGCCAGTTGAATTTGGTGGCGAAATGATTGATTTCGTTAATTTATATGATTCAACTTGGAAAGAGCTTCCCTGGAAGTTCGAAGCTGGTACTCCAATCATAGCTGGAGCTATTGGGCTTGGTGCTGCAATCGACTTTTTAAATCAAGTTGGTATGGATAATATTCTGGAGCATGATAAGAAATTAGCTCATTATGCGATGGAGCAATTAAGTGAACTTGAGGGTGTAACCATTTACGGACCAGAGCATCGCGGGGCACTCGTTACATTTAATCTAGATGATGTACATCCACATGATACTGCAACAGTACTGGATGCAGAAGGTATAGCAGTACGGGCAGGCCATCATTGTGCACAGCCATTAATGAAATGGCTCAATGTAACGGCAACAGCTAGGGCAAGCTTTTATTTATACAATACAGAAGAAGATATTGATCGTTTAGTTGCTGGACTCTTGAAAACAAAGGAGTATTTTGGGAATGTCTTTAAATAACCTTGATCAGCTATATAGAACAGTAATCATGGATCATTATAAAAATCCTAGAAATCGTGGCGTCGTTGCTGGTGATGCAGTAACGATTGACATGAATAACCCTACTTGTGGTGACCGGATTCAATTGCAATTGCAAGTGGAAGATGGCATTGTCAAGGATGCGAAGTTTGATGGAGAAGGCTGCTCAATCAGTATGTCGTCTGCATCAATGATGACGCAAGCGGTAAAAGGGAAAAAAGTTAATGAAGCATTAACGATGTCACATCAATTCTCAGATATGATGCTTGGTAAAGAGCTGGATACGGATGAATTGGATTTTGGTGATATTGAGGCATTACAGGGTGTATCAAAGTTTCCGGCACGAATAAAATGCGCAACACTGGCATGGAAGGCAATGGAAAAAGGTGTTCGTGAGGAATAGGGTAAGATAATCGGAAGAAGAACGGGGTATCGTTCGCTTCAGATGTAAATACCTAAGGGAGGTTTTATTAATGGCAAAGAATGTACCAGAAATAGAAGAATATCAGTATGGGTTTCGTGACCGTGATGTTTCCGTCTTTCGTACAGAAAGAGGGCTGACTCGTAAAGTAGTGGAAGAAATTTCCAAAATGAAAAATGAACCTCAATGGATGTTGGATTATCGCTTGAAATCATTACAGCATTTCTACGACCGACCAATGCCACAATGGGGTGGAGACCTTGAAGGATTAGATTTCGATGAAATTGTATACTATGTAAAACCATCGGAAAGACAAGGGAAAACTTGGGATGAAGTACCAGATGAAATCAAACAAACATTTGATAAATTAGGTATACCTGAAGCCGAGCAAAAATATTTAGCTGGTGTTTCAGCACAATATGAATCGGAAGTAGTTTACCATAGTCTTAAAGAAGACCTCGAAGAAATGGGAATCATCTTTTTGGATACAGATACTGCATTACAAGAGCATGAAGAACTTGTTAAAGAATACTTCGGAACCGTTATTCCGTATTCAGATAATAAATTCTCTGCATTAAACTCGGCTGTCTGGTCTGGCGGTTCATTCATTTATATACCAAAAGGTGTGAAGGCAACTTCACCACTTCAAGCATATTTCCGAATTAACTCAGAAAACATGGGACAGTTCGAGAGAACCCTAATTATTGTTGATGAGGGTGCATCTGTCCATTATGTTGAAGGCTGTACGGCACCAGTTTATACTACAAACTCACTTCATAGTGCGGTTGTAGAAATCATTGTTAAGAAAGATGGCTATTGCCGTTATACAACGATTCAAAACTGGGCAAACAACGTGTATAATCTAGTAACAAAACGTGCGGTAGTTGATGCAAATGGTACGATGGAATGGATTGATGGAAACATTGGTTCTAAACTTACAATGAAATACCCGGCCATTCATTTAAGAGGTGAAGGTGCACGTGGAAACACAATTTCAATCGCGATAGCTGGGCGCGGACAAGTGCAAGATGCAGGAGCTAAGATGTATCATTTAGCACCAAACACATCTTCATCGATTGTTTCCAAATCGTTCTCCAAGCAAGGTGGAAAGGTTTCATATCGTGGATTAGTACATTTCGGACGTAAAGCTGATGGATCTCGCTCTAATATCGAGTGTGATACACTGATTCTAGATAATGAATCAACATCGGATACAATTCCATATAATGAAATTTACAATGATAATATTTCTTTGGAGCATGAAGCGAAAGTTTCTAAAGTATCAGAAGAGCAATTATTCTACTTGATGAGTAGAGGTTTATCTGAACAAGAAGCTACAGAAATGATTGTAATGGGCTTCATTGAACCATTTACAAAAGAACTTCCAATGGAATACGCAGTTGAAATGAATCGACTGATTAAGTTTGAAATGGAAGGCTCTATTGGATAACATACACAAAACCCTTGCCAATGTTTTTGGCAAGGGTTTAATATTAGATTATTTTATAGGTATAACGAATAATGGACCATACAATAATAGTAGCCGAAGAAGCTGATATTGTATGGTCCATTTATTACCTTCCTTAAAATTTAATGCAGTAATTAGAGACTTTCTCAACCATCCGTAGATAAAATAAAATTTTTAAATTTTTCTACATTGTCCCTGCTAAACCTTGTTGGTTTTAGTACTAACCATAAATCTCTATCTAATTTAAAATCCTGAATTTTTACCTCACAAAGCTCATTGTGTTTTAATTCTTTTGCGACCGTGATTCTTGGTAAAATACTAATTCCTAATCCAGCTTCAACGGCACTCTTAATGGCTTGAGTACTTCCTAACTCCATATAGCTCTCGATTTTGTCAAGGACGCCATATCTCTCAAGCGCCTTTTCGATAATCACCCGTGTTCCTGATGTAGACTCGCGCCAAATCAGATGTTCCTTAATTAAATCTTGAAGTTCAATATTCATGCGCTGTTTCCAAGGGTGATTATATGGACAAATAAAGATTAATTCATCGTCCGCAAATTTTATTGTTTGGAAGCTATTATTATCAACAGCCCCTTCTACGAGAGCGATATCAATTACATCATTTTCGAGCTTCTCTAATATGGAGGGGGTGTTACCAATATTTAATAAAAGATTCATATTAGGGTATTCCGTTTTAAATTTCCCTAATAACTCAGGGAGGAGGTACTCTCCAATGGTTAGGGAAGCTCCTAAGCTAAGTTTCTGCTCATTGTTTCCTATAACTTGTTGAACGGTTTCTTTGGAACGGGAAAATTCCTTTACAATTTCCTTTGCATAAGGATAGAGAGCATGACCTGCTTCTGTTAACTTTAATTTCCCATTTATACGATCAAATAATAATGTTCCATATATATTTTCCATCTGATGAATCTGTTTTGTCACAGCTGGTTGCGAGACATTGTTTAACCGCGCTGCTTGACTGATACTACCTTCTTCAATTACTAAGCAAAACATTTTTAAGCTGTCAATATTCATAGAATCATCCTTTTTTAGCAGATCCAATGATTATTATAGCAGATTAGGGTTGAAGCATTTGAAAGTCAAGAAATCCAGTAATAATAAATTTGATTCATTACACTTGCTTTTGATAAAGAATCGAGCATCCTATTTAAGAATCCTTTTGTTTTTCTTGAACTTTGGTTCTTTTAATCTTGACCACTGAATAGGTAATTGCTAGTACCCAAACAATGAAAATGACACTATAAAAAATTGGATATAATGCTTCATTTTCAACCCAAGTAGTAAGGATTGTTCTTGCATTGGTTAATATAATAAATCCACCGACAAGTACACCCATTAATTGTGCTGGGAATATTCGAACTAACCACGCTGCGATTGGTGCAGCAATTACACCGCCAATCATTAGGGCGATAACCCATGGCCAAATTACTGCATTCCATCCAAGGGAGATGAAGAATCCTAAAGTTGCTGAAACTGCAATTGCAAATTCACTTGTATCAACGGTTCCGACTACCTTTCGTGCACTCATTCCTTTTTTCGCTAAAAGTATAGGTGTAGAAATTGGACCCCAGCCTCCCCCGCCAGTTGCGTCAAAGAATCCTGCAATTAAGCCCAGTGGAACGGATTGTTTAGTGGACAATCGGCTCTCTTTCTTCTCTTCACTAGCATTGTAAATAAAAAGAAAACGAATTAATACATAAGCACCAAGCAGTAATAAAAATAATGATACATAAGGTTTAGCGAGATCACCTGGTAAATTACTTAAAAATGTAGCGCCGAGGAAAGCCCCAATGGACCCTGGAATGATTAATCGATAAACCATCTTTTTATCTACATTTCCAAATTTAATGTGAGATGCACCAGATGCAGCAGTTGTAACAACTTCCGATAAGTGAACCGAAGCAGATGCAATTGCTGGGCTGATTCCAAAGGTGAGTAATAATGTAGTGGATGTCACCCCGTAAGCCATCCCAAGCGAACCATCAATCAATTGAGCCAAAAATCCGATAAACGAAAATACAAGTAGCTGTCGCATAATTCCCCTCCATCTAAGTTTTAAATCGACTATCAATCCTTCAGGTGAAAACCAATTTAAATAGTTAATAAATTATTTCCATAACTATTTTTTATAAGGCATTCAAATTTTTAATATTTTATTCACAAAACTCTTATCTGTCTCTTATATTTGTGGAGTTTTATAAAATTTACAATAAAATTATCAATAGAGAGCCAGCGGGGAGGGGGTGGAATGAACATTTAGAAGATTTTTATTATGCCCATTCTTTTAATTCTATTGGGATAGTTTTGTGAGCTGAATGGAAATTATCCTTGCTCTAGGGGAAGCTGAGATTGGCTTGCGGTTTAAGACATAAAAAAAGAAATGCACTGGGATTTCGCAAAAGAGGGCTTTTATAGTTTTTAGACCCCAAAACACTAGGTTAAAAGCCTGGTGTTTTGGGGTCTAAAATTAGTCAAACAATTAATGAATTCTTTAATTTGAATTGTTAGTCTTTCGTTCGTATTAATATAGAGGTACTTCTTCTAAAAATAGACTTTTGTTTTCACCAAATCTTGGATACTACCATCTTTAGCCCTTCTAGTGTAAACCCAAAGTTCACCTGTATTTGATGTAGGGGTTCTATCGAATGGTAAAGTATTAGTGAACTCTCCATATACTGGGCCCCCTCAACAGCCTTTGTAGCACGTTCTCCAGAAACTATAATTCCGTTAGCATCTCTTAATTGGTGTAAAACATTAGCTTCAAAAGCTCTTGCTTGATCTTCTATTCTTTGATTATTAACAACTCTTGTTCTTGGGAGAGGAGACCATACTACAATATTTAGAGAGGTTGGTAAAGGAAGAATCAAATGAAATTCTGGCCATCTATTAATAGATTTACTAGATTCTGATAATGTTTTAGATAGAGAGAAACGACCTGAACAGTACTTAAAGAAGTGAAATATAGTACAACATACTGTTATTTAAGGTGGTGCGGATACAATTCAAGGGTCAATTACTATGATGTTAAATGAAAATCGAAAATAGTCAAGTTGTGATGGAAGGTTCAATTGGATGAAGAGTTAAAAAACCTTGATGCATTCATTATGCATCAAGGTTTTTTTTGAATAATTTGGTATGATTTGATTTTGCTGATTTAACTAATTTTACCAACAAAAGACTATAAGTTTATCTATTAAAGATGAAAATATGTTTCATTAATACGTTTTAGTGGAAATTGATATAAATGTACGAAATATGTTTTTAAAGATTTTAAAAGAATAAAACAAATAGAATACAGATAAGGGGTAGGGATTTGAAGATGAATAAACCTATTATTGGAATAACAAGTACAATCCTTGATATAGAGATTAAAGGTGAAGTAAATCCATCTGTTCAAACGAACCATCAATATGTTAAAACAGTGATTGAAATAGGCGGCATACCTATCGTTCTTCCCGTGGCCAATGAAGAAATTGCCAAGGAATATGTTAATATTTGTGATGGCATTATCTTTGCCAGTGGGGAAGATATCAATCCATCCAATTATAATGAATCACCTTTGGAAGAATTACAGAAAACAAATATTGCGAGAGACGAAATGGAGCTGCCCCTCGTAAGGTATGCAGTAGAGAAAAGAATTCCTATTTTGGGTACCTGTCGTGGTCTAGGTGTGATTAATGTTGCACTTGGCGGTTCTATGAAACAGAACATTGAGACAAAAGAAAGTGCTTTTTCCCATAATCAGAAAACCAGCCGTAAATTGCCTAGCCATAAAATAAGTATAAGTGAGGACTGTCATTTAAATCAATTGCTAGGGGTTAATGATGCAATGGTCAACAGTAAGCACCACCAGGCAATCGATGAATTGGCTGATTCGCTTAGAGTAGCTGCTACAGCAGAAGATGGGACGATTGAAGCTGTAGAAGCCAGAGATAAGAATCAATTCATTCTTGGACTGCAATTCCATCCGGAAGAATTGTATGCTGCAGATACCGATATGCTCAACCTGCTTGAGCTTTTCGGTAAAGCATGCAGTAAAGGTAACTAAGTTGTTAGCAAGTATTAAGATAAAGACAAAGTTTATTCATATGCTCTGCGCCTAATATTGAGTTTAAGATGTATTAGTTCTAACGAAACGTCACTTTGATAAGTAATTAAAAACCTCGATGAAACAGAATTTTGCATCGAGGTTTTTTTGCGATAATCTTCCATGTCACGACTGTTCTATTCAATTGCTTAAAATAAGAAAATCAGAAGTTATTATCTATTATTAATCCCTCTTTGCAAATAAATCATTTCCTCAGCAAGTCTTTCAATTCTTTCAGACACTTCTTGATTGATAATTTCATCACTTTCTTCATTAAAGGAATTATTATGGATATAGACATTTCCTGTTGGGATTAAACCTTTAAAATAAGAAAGAACAGGCTTTAGCTGATATTCTGGCACTAGAAAATGTTTGTTAGTCCATCCTGTTGCTATGATTCCTGTTACTTTGTATTTAAAGGCATTTTCAGGAAGAAGGTCTAGAAGATTCTTTAATGCCCCTGAAATAGATGCTTGATAAATTGGTGTGCCAAATACTAGGAAATCAGCGGACATGATTTTTTTCACGACGTTCATGGTATCGTCATTATAAAGAGCTATCGGCTGCCCAACAGAAAATTCAACCTGATACTCCCTTAGATCAATTAATTCCGTAGTTATAGATGGATCTCGACGTTTGGCTGCGATTAAAACATCGTGAACAGCTAATGAAGTCTTTTCACCAGCAAGCGCACCTGATACTCCAACAAGTTTCATTATTACTACCTCACATTATCATTTATAGTAACATTGAATAACGTTATATTCAGCGTTTGTATTATTGTTATCATCAGTAATATTATACGGTTCTTTTGTTCAATTACTAACTCACATCTTCTATTAAAGCTTATCTTATCTTAAAAATTCATTCAACTAAGATGTTTGTATTAGAAAAAACATGAATCAAAGTACTCTCTATTTTTTAGTACAACCTTCGATAAGTCAGAATCCCCAATTCTAAGAAGTTTCAATTTATTGGAATCACGAACAAATAATGCTACTATTATTATAAGAAAATTGATCGAAGGGTTGCTTTTTGGTATTTCTTATTTGTTTATTAATTGGTATGATGACAGCATTTATTGGTGCTGTGGCAGGAATAGGTGGCGGAATTATTCTAGTACCGAGCCTATTTTTCATGCAAAGTATTTCTGAAGCTTTCTCTTGGGCAACACCACAGGCAATTGTTGGTATATCATTGGTTACAATGATATTCACTGGTTTATCCTCTACCCTTGCATATGTAAAGGGCAAACGGATTGACTACCAAACAGGATTGTTGTTTCTAATTGGGAGTATTCCTGGCGGGGTTATTGGATCTTGGCTAAATCAATTTATTAATGCAGATGTGTTTTTGCTTTATTTTGGCATCTTAATGATTGTCATTTCGTTGTTAATGTTTATTAAAAGGGACAGGTCTGCTTTCAAATTGAATCCGGAATCAACTGGGGTGCGATCCTTTACATTACATGGAATAACCTATCATTATCGTATTCCAATACTAAGCGCTATTATTCTTTCCCTCTTTGTAGGGATTTTATCGGGTTTATTTGGTATTGGTGGCGGATCAATTATTGTTCCAGCAATGATCCTTTTATTTAGTGTCCCAGCACATATTGCCACAGCGACCTCAATGTTTATGATTTTCTTTGTTAGTATAGCTGGTTCGGCGACACATCTAGTATTGGGGAATATTACATGGGAGTACGCAATATTCTTTATACCTGGTGCATGGATAGGCGGCAGATTAGGCGCATGGTTAAATCAGCGACTGCCTAGCAAAATACTGGAGTGGATATTACGTATACTGCTAATTATTATCGGTATTCGGATGGTTTTTCAAGGACTTGCATAAGGAGCATGACGAATGGAAGAGAAATTATTTATTTATTATACAAATGATTTTCATAGCAATTTTGAACAATGGCCAAGGGTGGCTGGATTTTTGGAAGAAGCAAAATCGACAAGGGAAACACATGGTGATCAATATTGGATCTTTGACATCGGTGACCATGTTGATCGCGTTCATCCTATATCTGAAGCATCGATGGGCAGAGCAAATATAAAACTTATGAATGAGTTAGGGTATGACCTTGTGACACTTGGTAATAACGAAGGAATTACATTATCACATGATGATCTACATCATCTTTATGATCAAGCAAACTTTGACGTTGTATGCTCGAATCTGCATAGTATGGACCAGCAGGAACCTGATTGGCTAAAACGAAATCGAATAATTGAAACGGATAGTGGTGTGAAAATAGGTGTAATAGGGTTAACCGCTCCATTTAATGACTATTATGATTTATTAAATTGGCATGTTTCTCCTCAATACGAGGCACTGGATAGTTATGTGAAAGTGTTAAAGCAATCAACAGATATTATCATTCTATTATCCCATCTTGGCATTAGTGAGGACCAGGAAATCGCTAGAAGATATGAGGATATTGATCTGATTATCGGCGGGCATACCCATCATCTGCTTCGAACAGGTGAAAATATTAATCAAACATTGATAACTGCAGCAGGGAAGCACAGCCTCTTTATAGGTGAAGTTATTTTGACTTGGGATCATGAAAAGCGGTTTCTTGTGCAGAAAGAAGCTTATGCAACAGATATTACGGAGGTACCTAAGGATTTAATGACGGAGCAAACATTATTCCAGATGCAAATGAAGGCGGACCAACAATTAGGGAAGCCGATAGTACATCTTAAAGAGCCAATTGAAGTAAAGTGGTTCCAGGATACTGCAATTGTGAAGGAATTAACGAATACATTAAAAGACTGGACGATGGCCGATTGTGCAATGTTGAATGCGGGATTGCTTCTCGACCAACTACCAGCAGGAGATATTACATATGGGGATGTGCACCGTATATGTCCACATCCAATCAATCCAGTAGTAGTTGAGCTTCGTGGTAATGAATTATTAGAAGTGATACGAGCGGCATTTACGAAGGATTTCATGGAATTAAAACTAAAAGGATTTGGTTTCCGTGGTGAAGTCATTGGCAGGATGATGTTTTCGGGAATACAGGTTGAAACCGACTTTCATGATAATGGTGAAGAATATGTAGTAGATGCAGTATTTGATGGTGGCATTCCATTTGATATGGAAAAGACATATACTGTTGCAACTGCTGATACCTTTACATTTGGACGATTACTGCCGGAAATTGCAAGATCTGAAACGAAACACTATTTTCTACCTGAATTCTTACGCGACTTATTAGCAGTGACATTAAAGAATAAATTTGCAATGTGAAGCTTGTGAATTCACTTGAGTGACAATCTGCGGGCCTCCTGCATACAGATATAGTGTATCTTGCAAAGGAGGCATTTTTACTCATGATCACGGTGAATCCCCTAGAGGTTGAAGGTATGTTTTTCACAGCGATTACAGTAGAGCTACCAAAAACGAATTTATTAATGATCTCGAATGACATCGGGTATATTATGTGTGCAGCACTGGATGTCGACATCTTTAATGAAATTCCGAAATTAATGGAACGGAAGGTAATCGCTGGTCGAGCAGTTGGCGTAAGAACCATTGAAGAATTATTAAATGCACCATTAGAAAAAATTACAGATGCGTCCAAGTCTTATGGCTGGGAAGTTGGCATGACCGGTAGAGATGCGCTCGTTAACATATCTTAAATTTATTGCCTTCCATATTTGGGAGGCATTTTATTTTTAGTAGAGAATGACTATTGTAATGATCAGTGTTCTAAATGGAAACGGAATTTTAATTCTATCCCTCTTGAAACAAGCATAAGCTTTTTTTAGGGGGGATTGTTTTATGTTTAGACAGCGAAGAAGATTCGGTAAAAAAAGTAGTGGATCGCCTCCAGCCAAAGGGATCTTAGTAATTACAATAATCTTATTCCTGTTCTTTATCATGTTAAGCATCTGGATTATTGATAAAGGAATTCAACCTACCTTAATGGAAATTGCTGAGATGAAGACAGATGAATTTGCCACACGTGCCATTAATTCGGCAGTTCAATTCGCAGAAGATTATAGCTTTGAAGAACTAGTGGAAATTTCGTACGATGAAGCGGGACATCCTGCAGTTTATAGTTATAATCCAGTTATTATGAATGAAATTTACCGCGGTGCGACAGAGAGGGTTGAAGAGTTTTTTCTTTATGTAAATAGGGGTGAACCATATGAATTTGATTATCCATTAGAGGAAATACCTGAATATAGTGGGGCTGTAGATAGTCGGGCAGAGCAGGATCCCACCCTTGTTGAAATACCGTTAGGGCAAGTTACAAGGAACACTGTACTAGCTAATTTAGGACCGAAGATTCCAGTGAACTTAGAAGTAATTGGCAGTGTAAGAACTAATTTTAAACGGGAAACAGAGGACTTTGGGATTAATGGTGCATGGCTCTCCCTTTATTTACAAATAGAGGCCGACGTTCAAATTATTATCCCGTTTACAACCGAAGTACACACGGTAAGTAAAGAAATATATATTGATGGTGGGGCAATCATGAGCAAGGTTCCAGACTTTTATGGTGGAGATGGCGGTGGTCCCTCGATTGCAATTCCAAAAGAAGACTTGAATAATAATGAATAATCTAGTATAGTAATACTGTAAATTGAATATGACCTTATCAGATCGGTGAGGTAGAGGTGCAAGTAATATTAGTAATCAACAGGAGAATGACAACGATGATTGTTGATAAAAGGGTTGCTTGCCGAAGCGTAATAAGAGTCAATCTTATTATTGCTGGTGTATCTTTAAATAAGGGATATACTGTCATGCTTTTACAAAGAGTGTGGGGAACTACTGATCGAAATGGAGGATAACGTATATTGTAGGAACAATGATGGTTATTTTCTGTCATTGTTTTTTTGTGCGCTGTGAAGCTCTATACTTAGTCCAGTTTATTTCATCTAGAATCTCCCTCTATACATCAAGATTATTACGGAGGTAGGAAAAAATGGAAGGTACGATTTATGCACTAATACCAGCACTTATTATGTTAATTCTCGTATTAGTGACAAGAAAGGTTCTTTTATCATTAGGGACAGGAATTATCGTTGGAGCTTTATTTATTCACGATTTTAATATAGTGGAATCAATGAAGGAAGTTTGGCTTGTATTTTATCAAATATTTTTTGTAGATGGCTCGCCTAATTGGGGGAACGTACTATTGTTAGTCTTCCTGTTTTTACTAGGTATTATGACGGCGTTCCTGCAAGCATCTGGCGGGAGCAGAGCGTTTGGTGAGTGGATGATCAAACGAGTAAAAACTCGTGCTGGTGCACAGGTGATGACAGGAATACTTGGCATCATTATTTTCGTTGATGATTATTTCAGCAGTTTATCGATTGGACAAATTGCTCGGCCATTGACAGACCGTCATCGGGTTTCTCGAGCGAAGCTAGCATATTTTATTGATTCAATGGCAGCGCCAATAACGGTATTATCACCAATCTCCAGTTGGGGTGCGTATATTATTGGTATATTAGGTGGTTTATTTGCTGCTAATGGAATAACATCGATGCAGCCTATTGAAGCATTTATCATGATGATTCCACTTAATTTTTATGCAATTATAGCAGTCTTACTTGTATTTATTGTGGCAATCTTTAATTTTAATATTGGTCCAATGCGAACACATGAAGATAGAGCTGTCCAAACCGGAGAGCTATTGGATCCAAACCAAAATAATGTGCCTGGGGATTTAAGTGATGTATTTGAGCCAAATAAAAATGGAAGAGTATATCATTTAATTGTTCCGATTATCATGCTGTTTGTTGCAACAATTGTTGCAATGCTGGTTACAGGAATACAAGCTACAGAAGGAAAAGCAAGCGTAATAACAGCTTTTGCCAATACGAATGTAAATTTATCATTATTTATTGGTGGGTTAATGGCTGTATTAACATCTGCAATCTTTCACTTTTCACAAAAACAGCCACGGGAAAACATTGGGAAAATATTTGTTGAGGGATTAAAGACAATGCTGCCCGCAATTAATATTTTACTATTAGCATGGATGGTCGGTTCAATCATCAGCACACTGGAAATAGGAGCTTATTTAGCAGAGGTCGTAAATAATGCGTCCATTAATGTCAGCTTCATACCTCTCATTTTCTTTGCTGTTACTCTATTGATGTCTCTAGCAACTGGAACCTCATGGGGAACATTTGGTATGATGCTGCCAATCGGTGTTGAAATAATGATGCATACGGATAGCCAATTACTTTTACCTGCTCTAGCAGCTATCCTTTCAGGTTCTGTATTTGGTGATCATTGTTCGCCAATTTCTGATACGACGATACTTTCCGCCACTGGGGCGGGCTCGAACCATATGGACCATGTGTTGACACAGCTTCCATATGCAATTATGGCAGCGATTATTGCAGCAATTGGTTTCTTAGTGATTGGATTTACCAATCAAGTAGTCCTTGCGCTATTCGTTTCGGTCGTGCTACTAGCAATAGCAGTCTTTGTACAGCATTTCTTATTGGCTAGAAAAACTTCAGCATAATATAAACATATTTACAATGGAATGAACCGGTCCCTGTTTATTTGACGGGGACCGGTTCATTAATTTTTCTTCTGTCTTGCCATTCTTTCCCATCTTTTTAAATACGGATAGGGGTCAAATGACCACTCACTATATCCATTATCCTTATACATACCGTAATGCAGATGTGGTGGGAATTTACCCGAGGTACCTGGAGGACCATAACCACTGGAACCAACACTACCGAGAACATCTCCAGGTTTGACCACTTGTCCAACTTTCAGTCCTTCACTATAGCCATTCATATGAGCATAATAGTGATAAATATTGTATATATCACGAATTCCGACGCGCCAACCACCGTACAAGTTCCACCCCATCAATTCAACTACTCCATAGGTAGTAGATTTTATTGGTGCTCCATAACCGGCGAAAATATCTGTTCCTTCATGAATTCGCCGCCCACCGAATCCGCGGCGAGCTCCCCATGTATTTCTATAGCTATAATTATGTTGAAGCGATACAGGAAAATCGCGATCAGTTAAATTGATCGATTGATATGTTTCGAAAACCTTCGCTGTGTTCATTATCGTTTGAACTGTGAGATCTCGCTGATAATGATTCCAAAGGGCGATCTTAATATCATCCTCTGTTTGTCCATATTCTAAAAGTAGATTTGCCGTTGTTTGTAATATATCTTCAGCATTTGTTGGATCGGCTTGTCCATCGCCATTTCCGTCACTTCCACTTCCATTAAAAAGTGAAATAGCTCTTTCATCTATATTAGAGGATGGATTGCCAATTCCGAACCAAATTTCCGATGGTATAGTAATGGAAATTACCTGTTCAGGCTCACTGCTATCTTTAATATTACGTTCATAATTGTCGATAGCAGCAAAATAATACCACGGTATTTGTGTTAATGTTTCAATTTTTTTAAATAATGCCATACGCTGGTCATAAATCGACTCCTCCTCAGCATTAGCCGTTGAAGTAGCCATTATGACCAATAATAAGCATATAAACAGAACCCGTAACAAGTTCAATTCAATCACCTATCTCTTTCATTGTCCTTGTCTATAGTTTGCTGTTTACTTACGAAAATCATGCATCAAATTATTGTTAGTTACTTGAATATATTTATGGTAAACTAATAGCAGTGATAGGGGTGAATGGTTTTGATCGAGTTACATGGAAAACATTATGAAATTGTGGAGAATATTAAGAATGGCTTTCAAGAAACAGCTTTAAAAGAACGTTATTCAGATATATTAGCGAAGTACGATTATATCGTTGGGGACTGGGGTTATGATCAGCTTCGATTAAAAGGGTTTTATCGAGACAGACATCCAAAGGCTGCGATTGATATGCAAATCAATACATTGGATGATTACTTATATGAATACTGCAATTTCGGCTGTGCGTATTTTGTCATAAAGAAGGTTACAAAATAAACAACCATCGTTTCGTTTGGAACGGTGGCTGTTTATTTTCATTTGCTTTTATTGGCAGGATTTCCTTTTTCTTTCTTAGCGGAACCAAATGCACCGTCAGGAAATTCTTCTGGAACGACATTATTTTTATTTGCCACTACATTTTGAAAATCGGTATAGTTCTTTTTCTTTTTTATCATAACAAACATCCTTTCCTTAACGTTTTGAGCATTATAGCTTTTGCAGAATGAGAAATGTTATGATTGTTATTTAGTTATTAATCAAAGTCTTTACATCGGGAATAGCCCTTAAATTTCTTCTCAAGAATTCTTCCTAAGCGAAATAATATATCCTCATTACCGATTGCACTCATTAACTGAATGCTGATAGGCATATTATTTTCATCTATCCCAACAGGAATGGATAGAGCAGGCAATCCCCAAACATTCGCATAGGCAACATACGGCATGACATCTAGAAACGTCTTGCGTAATGAAAATATTTCCTGATAAACCTTGCCATGCTTCAGCGCGCTTGAATGATAGATTGGGAAAATTAAAATTCGATTATGCATATAATCTGTTAATCGAATATCACCTTGCTGAAGAATCTCCTTCACTTCTCGTATTCGTTTCGCTGATGGTTTGAACATCTTTGAAGCGATAATTGCACGGGATAAATTAGGATGAATGGTTGTTCTTTGCGTAAGTTTCTCCCTTAGAAATGCCTTAAAAATATTGGAACGGTCATTGCTGTATGCTTCCTGTTCCAATAATTCACTTCCTCCCATGGAAATGATGTCCTGCCAAATTTGTGCAGTATCATCAAAAAATGGAGGCACTGTTCGTTTCGTTGATACAGATTTCTCCAAAAGGTACTCGATCTCATTCAGAATTTCCTTTGTTGTATCTGATAAAGGATAGCCCATATTACTAGGCAAAATTTCTATTTTAAATGATTGCAAATATTTTGTTCGAATTGGCTTATCTGAAATAATTTGATAGATCCATCGCATATCACGAACTGATTTTCCCATCGGCCCAACGGCAAACATCCTTTCTTGAATAGGATTACTAGGTAAAGGAAAATGTCCTTCTGCTGAAACTTGATTCATTCCAGGTTTAAAACCGACGACACCATTAAAATGCGCAGGAATTCGAATAGATCCACCAATATCAGAGGCGATACCAACCGCGGAACCGCCAACAGCTAATAGAGCTCCTTCACCGCCACTTGAACCACCAGCAGTCTTTGTTACATCCCAAGGATTATTCGTTCTACCATATAATTTATTTTCGGTCTCTTGATTAAAACAAAGGGTAGGAGTATTGGTTTTACCTAAAATTATTGCCCCTTTAGCTTTTAGTCTGGAAATGACTGCAGCATCATCCCTCGAGATTAAATCCTGTCGATGGACTAAACCAGCAGTGGTTTTCATATTTGTAACATGAAATGATTCTTTAACACTAATCGGTACCCCGTGTAATGGTCCGGCATTTTTACCATTGAGACTCACTCGATCCAGCTCATCTGCTTCATTTAAAGCATCGGAAAAGCGCTCTTCCACTAATGCATTAATATGAGGATTCACCTTTTTAATATGATTGATATAAGCTTTAACAGTATCAACACTTGTGAGTTCACCTTGTTTAATTTTTTCAGCAATCTCTGTTGCATCCATATCAATAATTGAATTCGATATCATCTATCATACCTTCTTCGTTTCACAGTATTCTTTAGTTGTATTATTTCCAATCTACAATCCGCATCATGCTTACAATATCATTTTTCCAGTCTGTATCATCTTATTATATATGATATGATATTATTATATAATGTCAATCGGGGGTAATACATATGTATTTCGTAGATCAAAGTAATATTGAAGAAACGCTTTTATATATGGAAAAAATTTTAGACGAGGTATCAAGAAATAATCAATTTGATTCCTTTAAGGAAAAGCTAAGCCTTGAACGAATGATCCATATGTTAATCGAATCAATTATCGATGCTGGAAATATGATGATTGACGGTTTTATAATGCGTGATCCAGGTGGATATGAAGATATTATTGATATTCTTGTTGATGAAAAAGTAATCCCAGCTGAAGAAGAAGCAGACTACAAAACATTCATCCGTTTGCGTAAAGCCCTCATTCACGAGTATCGGACAATTGACCATACAATGTTACGTGATGTGATGTTAGAAAAGAAAGAAACCCTTCAGCAATTTAGTGTACATGTTCGAAGCTATTTAAAGAATGCATTAGAAGTTGCAAATGCATTTTCAAATGAATAAAGCTAAGATTTACTGCAGAAATGAGGACATTAAATGAAGAATTATAAAGGTTATTTAATTGATTTAGATGGAACAATGTACCGTGGCACAGAGCCAATTGAAGCTGCTGCAGACTTTGTCCGTACATTAGCTGAAAAAAACATACCATACTTGTTTGTCACGAACAACTCTTCAAAAACTAGTGTGGATGTGTCGAATAAATTAAATGGAATGGGGATTTTGTGTACACCAAATCAAGTAGTAACGACAAGCTTAGCGACCGCTAACTTCATCAAAAGTAAAAAAGAGGATGCGCGTTGCTATGTAATTGGCGAAGAGGGAATTCTCTCTGCCATTCGAGATAATGGGCTTACTATAACGGATGAGAACCCGGACTACGTTATAGTGGGGATTGATCGAGAAATAAGTTATGAGAAGTATGCGAAAGCAGTGCTTGCTGTTCGAAATGGAGCAACGTTTATTTCAACAAATAGTGATGTTGCTATCCCTACTGAGCGTGGACTTTTGCCGGGAAACGGGGCGCTAACAAGCGTTGTAACTGTAAGTACTGGTGTTGCACCAATTTTCATTGGTAAGCCGGAATCGATTATTATGGAGGAAGCATTAGCCATTTTAGGTTTATCTAAAGAAGAAACATTAATGGTGGGGGACAACTATAATACGGATATTTGTGCAGGTATTAACGCAGGAATTGATACATTAATGGTATTTACTGGTGTAACACCATTTGAAGAATTACCAAATCTAGAAAAGCAGCCAGTCTATCATGTCCACAGTTTACGGGAATGGATTGAGTATGTTTAATTTAGGTTCATAAATATATTAATGTTGGTTTAGTCTTTTCGTTGCGAAAACGCTTTGTAGAATTTATCGACAGCCAAGTTCTTTTAAATAAAACGGAGGAGGAATGAGTTATCATTCTTCCTCCGTTTTATAGTCCTTAACTTTCATTGCTATGTGCAAGTCTACTAGAAGCGGCAGCAGCAATTGCCCCTATAATATCATCTAAGAAAGTATGTACTTCTCCAGTTGATTTATCATTTAGCCGTTTAAGTATGCCTGGTTTTTGTTTATCGATATAGCCATAATTTGTAAATCCGATTGATCCGTATACATTGACAATCGATAATGCAATAACTTCATCTACTCCATATAAGCCCTCATCATTTTCAATTGTCGTTTGTAGTGGCTCTGACAATTGTTTTTTCTCCGCCAGAATATCTAATTGGATTCCTGTTAAAACAGCATTTTGAACTTCGCGCTTTGTTAAAACACGATCAACATTATGAAGACACTCCTCCATCGTTAAATCATCATGGTAGCTTGATTGCAGGTAATAAACAAGTTCCGCGATATTTTCTAATTCCACGCCTCGTTCTTTCAATAGTTCCCTTGCCTTGATTTCCAATGCACTCTTACTTGTATTTTCAGCCATTATTAATCACCTTTTCTCATTTTTAGTTAAAATATATTGTTTCCAATCATACAGTAATAATATAAGAAGGGGAGGGATTTCGGTGCCTTTAAGAGAATTACTTTCTACTCATTATAATATCCAAGTAGAAGAGAAAATATGGTTAAACGGGAAAGAAGGATACAGACAAGGGAATCAATTTTATTTTATCACTACAAATGACAACAGGGAAGTAATTTTAATGGAGCAAGCTGCACTTGCCTATTACTTAATGGAAAATGACTATAAGCAAGTTACGATGCCAATTCCAAATTTAAATGGAGAGTGGTTTAGCTCCTTTGCTGATAAAAGCTATATGGTATTCCAAGTTCACCAGTTAAAACAGGAAAACAGGCAAACAGATGGTAAATCATTGGCGATGTTTCACCAATTAGGTTCTGCTTATCGCTATGAGCCTAAAAATATTTCAAGCTATGGCTCATGGAAAAAGCTGTGGATTGAGAAATTGACCGTATTTGAAGCGAAAATTGAACAAGAGGCAAAGCTTCATCCCACCGCTTATTATCGACTCTTAATGGATAGCTTACCATATTTAATTGGAATTAGCGAAAATGCGATTCAATATATGCAGGAGAGTGAAGGAGAGCAACGTTTTCACGAGGTGGACCAAAGCACCGTTACATTTAAAAGATATGCGAACCACCTGCAGGAGCCGGTTATATGGTCTGAGGATTTAGTTTATGACCATCCTGTTCGAGATATTGCGGAATATATTAGACGTCAATATTTTATGAATGAACCGAATGAGAAGGTGACAAATTTTCTTTTCGATTATCAGGAGGCACGGCCACTATCAGTATTTAGCTGGCGGCTCATTTATGGACGGCTGCTTTATCCAATTCCGATATTTGATTTGATTGCTCGGGGGTTTGTCAGTGAAGATTTTGAACAATTATACATCGATTTAGCAAATCTGTTAGAGCAGCAAACAATTTATGAAAAACGATTATGTGGATTTTATCAAAGTGTAGGAGTGGATACCGATACATGGAATATACCTGTGTTACAATGGTTGTTGTAAGGTATATATAGGTAGTTAAGGAAGTATTGAAACTTTCTTACTACATATGTGGTGACAACCAAGTTTTCTAACGGAGAGAGGGAAAAGGGATGGAGAAACAACGTATTTATATTACACGAAGTTTAGATGAGGCTGTAATTGCTCCATATGCTAATTTATTCGAAATCCGTATGTGGGAGAAAGAAGAAGAACCAGTTCCGAGAGAGATCTTATTAGAAGAAGTTAAAAATGCCGATGGGCTATTCTGTATGTTAAGTGACAAAATTGATGATGAGCTCTTGCAGCATTCCTCAAACTTAAAGGTAGTTTCTAATTTAGCAGTAGGATACGACAATATTGACTTAGATGCAGCAAAAAAACATGGGGTCATTGCAACAAATACACCCGATGTATTAACAGAAACAACTGCAGATTTAGGATTTGCTTTATTAATGGCTACTGCACGTCGAATCGTAGAAGCAAATCAATATATTAAAACAAACCAGTGGCAAAATTGGGCTCCATATTTGCTTGCAGGATCTGATATCCATCATAAAACGATTGGTATTGTAGGAATGGGCAGAATTGGAGAAGCGATTGCAAGACGGGCAAAAGGATTCGATATGAACATTCTTTACCACAATCGCTCACGCAAACCAGTTGCTGAAAAAGATTTACAAGCAACGTATGTAAGCTTCGAGCAATTGATTGGAGAAGCTGATTTCATCGTTTCTGTTGTTCCATTTACACCAGAAACAAGTAAAATCTTTAACGAAGCAGCATTTGAGAAGATGAAGCAGACTGCTATTTTCATCAATATCTCACGAGGGGCAACAGTAGATGAGGATGCACTTGTCGAAGCACTTAGAACGAATAAGATTAAAGCTGCTGGTCTTGATGTGTTCGAAGTCGAACCAATTACCAATGAGCATCCGCTTATGCAATTAGATAATGCAGTTTGTATTCCACATATTGGTTCTGCAAGTGAGGAAACACGAACAGAGATGATCCAACTTTGTATGGATAATATCGCAGGAGTACTTAATGGAACAGGTGCAAAAACGGCAATTCAGTAAAAACATCAAAAATTAGATATGAGCTTAATAAAAAAGGCAGACAATAGCTGTCTGCCTTTAAAATGAGTTATTTAAAATACTTGTTCGATTTCTTTAACACCAGGAACTTCTGCCATTAATGCACGTTCAATTCCTGCTTTTAATGTAATTGTAGAGCTAGGGCAGTTACCACAAGCACCCATTAGACGAAGAAGGACAATACCCTCATCATCAACATCAATCAATTCTACATCTCCACCATCACGCAGTAAGAATGGACGCAACTTATTTAATACTTCTTGAACTTGTTCTTGCATAATCCATCTTCCCCTTTCAATACCTATATAATAAAATGAAAATCTTTAAAAACTATCGAGTAAGTTATTTCTATTTTACCACATACAATCAAATTTGCCTAATTGATAACTATTCTCTATTATTGTATTCCTAACCTGTGGTTTTGTAAATAAAAAGAATTAAGCGATTGATGTGTGTAATATAAAGAAGGTTCAAGGAGTCGGCGGCATAATGCTTGGCTGCTTTATAAAATGGAACTGAGGTTACTCGTTCCAATATAGAATCTATTGCATTTTCAATTTATTATTGATATTTATAGTCGATATAAATTGCGAACTAATGAATGAATTTTAGATCTGGTAAGTTGTTGCTATTCTCAGGAGTCTTAATTGCTTCGCTAAAATAAATGAAATAGTTAGTGGTAAGTCTAGATTAAGTCCTATCCCCAGCGGAAGAAATACACGAAGACTCCTGCGGGAGGAAGGGCCTCGGAGAGACTTTGAAGTGCGCATCACAAGAAGGCTAGCCAGCCCCCCTAAGGTGCGCGAAGTGTATTTCTGGAGCGAGCAGCCTGAGAGAAATTTCTCAACTAAGTTAGTTTGCAGTTTATAATTGTAATAACTTTACTAAAAGCGCTAAATGCTTAAATCATTTAGTTGTATAACAGAATGATTATTTGTATAATTATTTATAGGATGCAATGTATGATAAGGAATCGGAGGGAAAAGTAATGGTAATTAATTTAACAGATAATGCATGTATGCAAATAAGAGAAATGATGAAAGAAGAGTCCGCAGATGCCGTTCTCCGTTTTGGGGTTAGAGGTGGCGGATGTAGTGGATTATCGTACTCGTTAGGGTTTGATTATGAAATTAACAATGAATTAGATACAGTCGAAGAAATAAATGGAATCCCAGTTGCAATTTTTAGTCAAGACATTCCTGTTATCGAAGGAACAACAATCGATTTTAAACAAAACATGATGGGCGGAGGATTCAGTATCGACAATCCAAATGCAGTCTTATCGTGTGGATGCGGTTCATCCTTTAGAACGAAAGAAAACGTTGGAACACCAGGAGATTGCTAGTACTTGATCGCAAAAAAGCAGCAATGGAATTATCTTCCTGTGCTGCTTTTTTATGAAAATTAATATTATATATCAAACGGGTAAATCCATATCGGAGGAATGCTTGGGTTGCAGTCTCGCTTTTGGATCAATGTATTGTTTTGCATGATTAACTGCAGTTGGTCCTTCACCGAAGCCAGTTGCGATTAGCTTTACTTTCCCTTCATATGTACAGATGTCACCTGCAGCGTAAATTCCAGGTATATTTGTTTCCATTTTCGAATTGACGACGATACTATTTTTCTCAATTTCTAATCCCCAATCTTTAATTGGACCAAGCGTAGAAATGAAACCATAGTTACAAAGAATGGAATCAACCTCAAGCTCTATTTTTCGTTCACCTTTAACCTCTTCTAAAATTAATCCCTCAATCTTATCTGTAGTCATAATTTCAGTTGGAACGAAAGGCGTGACAATATTTACTGAAGAATCTTGTAGTTTGGCAACGCTATGCTCATGCGCACGGAATTGATCACGCCGATGGATTAGAGTTACTTTAGCTGCAATTGGTTCAAGCATTAATGCCCAGTCGACAGCAGAATCACCCCCGCCTAAAAGTGCCACATGCTGATCTTTGAATTGATTCATATCTTTTACATAATAATGAAGATTATTTCCTTCAAACTGCTCACTATTGCCAATGTTTAAGCGCCGAGGTTGGAAAGCGCCATTTCCAGCAGTGATAATAATTGTTTTAGTATAATGTAATTCTCCGGTATTTGATGTTAGTTTAAAGGAATAATCTTCCATACGCTCAACTGCTTCAATTGCTTGATTAAGCACGATTGTAGGATCGAAAAGGTTTGCTTGTTTTTCCAGATTATCTACCAAATCCTGAGCACGAACCTTAGGAAAACCTGCTATATCATAAATATCTTTCTCTGGGTATAAGGCAGATAATTGGCCGCCAATCTGTGGTAAACTTTCAATTATTTTAACGCTTGCTTGACGCATTCCGCCGTAAAATGCTGTAAACAAACCAATAGGGCCCGCACCAATAATAGTAATGTCATAAACTTTTTCAGACATGGAAAAATACCTCATTTCTATCTATTAAAATTATTCGTATCTTTATACTACCATAAACTAATCAAAACAGTGTAGCAATGCAAACTAGGCTTAGAAAGTAGAACTACCTCGCGATATGACCACAAATAATTCCGTATTGGAAATTTATTCCAATTACAAATTAACGAATTAGGGTTGAAAAAAATAGCGAAAAACGCTACTATAGGCAATAGGCATATATTACATTTATGTAACAAAGAGATTATCTTTTGATTACTCTTATGATTTATCTATTAAAGTAAATCAACATTATTACGAATATTGGAAGTGAAAATTATGCATAAGCCACATGTAGTAATCATCGGTGCCGGCTATGGTGGAATCATGACTACTGTGAAATTGCAGAAACTATTTGGAAAAGGTCAAATTAGGATTACCTTGGTGAACAAGGAAGATTATCATTATCAAACAACATGGCTGCATGAAAATGCTGCTGGTACATTGCATCATGATCGGACAAGGATTCCAATTAAAGAAGTAGTAAACAAGGATAAGGTTGACTTTATTCTTGATACCGTAGTTTCGATTAATCCTGAAGAAAAAAAAGTGAAATTGGAAAACAGCGAACTGGAATACGACATGCTAGTCATTGGCTTAGGATTTGAAAAGACTACATTTGGTATACCGGGAATTGATGAGCATGCATTCTCAATAGAAAGCATTAATAGTGCTCGCTTAATTAGAGAGCATTTAGAATATAATTTTGCGAATTATCATTATGATAAAGAAAAGGATAATGCGCGCTTGAATATTGTAATTGGTGGCGGAGGATTCACTGGCATGGAATTTGCAGGTGAACTAATCAACCGTATACCAGAACTAAGTGCTGAATATGATATCGAGAAAGCACTTGTACGTATTATTATTTTGGAAGCCTCATCTACAGTCCTGCAAGGCTTTGATCCTCAACTAATTGAATATGCTATGACCTCTCTTGAATCTCGTGGTGTAGAATTTGTTACAAATGCAGCAATTAAAGAATGCACATCAGACTCGGTTATTTACGAAAAAGATGGCAAAAAATGTGAGATACCTACGAAGACGGTTATATGGTCTGCTGGGGTACAGGCAAATGGTATTGTCGAGCAATCTGGTTTTGAGACGAATCGTGGGAAAGTAGAAGTAAGAACCGATCTGCGTACACCAGAATTTGATGACGTATTTGTCGTCGGTGACTGTGCGATGGTTGTTGATAAAGAAACAAATCGAGCATTCCCACCTACTGCTCAAATTGCAATCCAGCAATCTTCGGTTATCGCGCAAAATATTAAGGCATTGATTGAAGGAAAGGCAACAGAGCCGTTTAAAGCTAAATCTTTAGGGACAGTAGCATCACTTGGACATGATGATGCGATAGGTGTTGTATTAAATAACCGTAAAGTATTCGGTTGGAAGGCCTCTGTAATGAAGAAAATCATCGACAATCGTTATCTTTTTAAATTAGGTGGTTTTGGATTAGTAATGAAGAAAGGAAAGTTTAATTTCTTTTACTAATGGTACAGCCATGTCCCACAGCACTAAAATGTTAGCGAGACTTCCTGTATCTCCAAGTCGTTAAACAGGAGCCCAGGTGCTTTTGTTCGCTATTCACATCTTTTAGCAAAGACAGTTATCTGCCTTTGCTTTTTCTTTGTTTTATTATAAGATTAGGGTTGTATGATTACATAGGGAATACGGGGGGAGTTTCCACATTGGTACAATTAGTTGTTTCAATATTATTATATTTTGTTATCTTTTTTGGTATTGCATTTATTTTAAATATGTTGATAAGAAAAACATGGGTCATGTCGTATTTATATCCCATTGTCATTATTCTCATAATCGATAATTTATCTACATGGGAATATTTTACAAATACAGTAAATGCCTTTACTGCTCTGGGGAATAAATTAATGAATTTAACGACTGTAGATATTGTTATTCTACTGTCTGGTTTTGCCGGAACAATAGTTTCTGGCATTGTTATAAAACTATTACGTAAGAGTGGTTATCGAATGTTTTAGTAGATTTATGAATAATTTCTCTGGGATTGGACATGATGACATCCAGAGAGGTGTTATTCATGGAACTGAAATTGCTTATAAAAAGAATCATTATGACGCTGTTATTTGCAGTTGCATTATTAGTAACAGCATCATCTATTTCAAATGTGACGTTTCAAGATATGAAAATATGGGCTGAGAACATTCAAAAAGACCATGTAAGCCATGTACAGCAAGCATCAGAGTATCGAGAGGTAGCTCTAAAGGACAAGCAATTAAACAGCTTAGAAGGAAAGAAAACATTAATTTCAAATGATGAAATAAAGGCACCAAGCTCATTGGAAGAAGTCATTGACTTTGAGCAGTATCCGACCGCTTCGGTCATTGCAACAGGATATACTGCAGGGATAGAATCAACTGGGAAATCAAGCGCCCATCCTGAATATGGTATTACATTTTCAGGCGTCAAGGTGAAGCGAGACTTGTATTCTACCATTGCTGCAGATTTAGATGTTTACCCTTTAGGGACGGTTCTCTATATTCCAGAATATGGCTATGGTGTAGTTGCAGATAAGGGAAGTGCAATTACTGGTAATAAAATTGATTTATACTTCCATACGGTCGATGATGTATTTGCAGAGTGGGGAAAGAGAGAGCTGGATGTGTATATTGTCGAAATTGGTGATGGTACATTAACTGAAGAAACTTTAATGAAGTTAAATGAAACAGAGGCATTACAAGTATTCCGTCAAAAGTATGTTGAAGGCTAAATAAATAGATGAAAAAAACAAGACCTCTAGTTGAAGGTCTTGTTTTTTTATCTAATTTTTATCTTTTCTTGTTACTAGTGCTGATTGGAATAACGATAACTATTATAAACCAATAACTGGATCTGCCTGTTCGCCTGGAAAGTGGCTGTCAGGAGAGAAAAATTCTCTTTGTACCTTTTCCGCAGTATTATTTAATAAAAGGAATATAAGAGAAAGGCGATGATAATTCCTGTTATGCCCCCCATGAATACTTCGCTTGGCTGATGTCCTAAAAGTTCTTTTAATTCCTTACGTTTTTCATATTCTGCTTTTTTATTCCAATCCTTTGCACCATCATAAAATAATTGAAAATCCTTCAATAGCCGATTTAAAACAACGGCTTGCTCACCAGCATGCCTTCGGACTCCTGAAGCATCGAACATCGTGATGACGCTAAACACAGCAGAAAGGGCGAATATTGTACTTGTTATACCGTCCACAATACCAATACCTGTTGTTAAGGCGGTAACTGCAGCTGAGTGACTGCTTGGCATTCCCCCAGTGCTAAATGCTAAGCCAGGTGTGAATTCTCTCGTTGCAATAAATCGAATCGGGATCTTAATTACCTGGGCGAATACAATGGCAGTCAATGCTGCCCAAAGCGGGAAATTCATAAATAATTCCATGTCTATGTTCTACGTCCTTTCTGCTCTATAAAGTAATCCTCTGCTTTGTATGTGTTTCTTTTGCTAAACGATGATGTTATTTTACCATATGAGAATGTGAAGGTAAATAAAGCAGGAAAGTCTGTGGAATTTTAGTTTGTTGAAGAATATTTTACAAATGGGGAAATTAGAAAACGAAGGCTCTTAAAAAAAGCCTTCGAACAAATTAGTTATATTAAGCACGTTGCCAAAGCAATGGCAATCGTTTCGTAATATTGACCATAAACATTGCAGCAATAACAGATAATACAGCATCTTTGACTAGAAATGGGATCATCCCAATCCAGGCGATGGAGTAAGAGATTGAAAGCTCAAGCCATGTGTTCATAGCGACATACATATACGTAACACCTAATCCATAATTAATAAGTAATCCAATAATAGCTGCAACTGTATAGATTAATATTGATGGAGCCTTATACCATTCAGCGATAAGACCGACGAAATAGGCAACGAATATAAAGGAAATAATAAATCCTCCTGTAGGACTAATTAAAGCGAAAGGTCCACCTTCAAGCCCTGCGAAAATTGGCACACCAGCCGTACCTAATAAGAGATAGGTAAGCATGGACAATGAACCAAGTCTTTTTCCTAACATGAATCCAGCTAAGATAGCGAAGAATGTTTGTAATGATAATGGTACGGTTGCTCCACCAATTGGAACGGATAATATTGGAAACCAAACGGTAATATTCGCGCCAATGGCCATCAAACAAACAAAAACTGCCCCATATGTTAAATCAATAGCACGTAAACGTCTCATGATTCTCCCCCTTTTTAAAAAATAATATATGGAGAACGCCAGTTTGTCAACCTGTCTATATATGTGGTTAACAACAGTGCGGCATATGATCGTCTCATGTCGTTGTTGCGAGTAAACTGAAAAAAATTGTATTATCTTCGCTTGAGTAACTATTGGTGATAATTCAATTATTGTTTTTGGTTCAGTTTCACAAAAAAATGTACTAATTCAATTGTGGATGGAAATCTAGCAAGGATTTTAAAAATGTTTAAACTTGTTAGGAACAGAATTTATCTTCTAAAGAGGTGGTAAAATACAGACATTAAAAAGACTCAGTGCTTATTACTGAGCCTTATTGCTTGTAATTTACATCGAATATAACTCCAAAACCAAAAGCTATTGAACCTCTGGCTTAGGCGACTACAAATAGCTGGTCATCTTTATTTGATGATTGCGGCAAGTGCAATCTCAATCATTTCATTAAATGTTGTTTGGCGTTCCTCAGCTGTTGTTTCTTCGCCAGTAATAATATGGTCGGAAACAGTTAGGACAGATAATGCTTGACGTCCGTATTTCGCAGCAAGTGTATATAATATAGAAGACTCCATTTCGATGCCGAGCACCTGATAGCTTGCAAGCATTTCATTGATTGTTTTCGCATTCTCTCGGTAGAAGGAATCACTAGTAAAGATATTCCCTACTCGGAGGTTTAATCCTTTTTTTATACCTTCGTCAAATGCATTCTTTAATAATTCAAAATCAGCGAGTGGCGCAAAATCAATTCCGCCGAATACCATACGATTAACCTGTGAATCAGTTGTTGCACCTTGGGCTAATATAACATCTCTTACTTTAACATCTTTTTGCAAGGCACCACATGTACCGACTCGAATTAATTTTTTCACGTCATATTCGCGGATTAGCTCATTTGCGTATATGGAAATGGAGGGAACACCCATCCCGGTACCTTGGACAGATACTCGTTCACCATTGTAAGTTCCAGTGAAGCCATACATACCCCTTACTTCATTATATTGAATGACGTCTTCTAAAAATGTTTCAGCAATATATTTTGCACGAAGAGGATCCCCAGGTAATAGAATCTTATCAGCAATTTCTCCTTGTTTCGCTCCAATATGTACACTCATTGTTACATTATCCTCCTTCTTAATTTAAAAGTAATTGTTTGTAGAATAAAGTTATCATAGGATTACATGAAAAACAAATATCAACAATAATATTGTTTAGACTATCAAAAGTTGGTTTTATTGTGTATAATACTAATAGTGGTAAAGCAAAATATATAATAAGGAAAAAGTTTTTGGAAGGATGAATCTTAATGAAAGCACAAACATTTACAATAACAGCAGAGTCAGGTGTACATGCAAGACCAGCAACATTATTAGTTAATAAAGCAGGTCAATTTGAATCAGAAGTTAATGTAGCATATAAAGATAAAACTGTTAATTTAAAATCTATCATGGGTGTTATGTCACTTGGAATT
The DNA here is from genome assembly GCF_003352005.1 of Oceanobacillus zhaokaii. Classification (GTDB taxonomy): domain Bacteria; phylum Bacillota; class Bacilli; order Bacillales; family Amphibacillaceae; genus Oceanobacillus; species Oceanobacillus zhaokaii. Next base: position 2,639,904 of record NZ_CP024848.1, on the reverse strand, counting down.
CCAAAAGGCGCAGAAATTGAAATTTCTGCAACTGGTTCTGACGAAGAAGAAGCAATCAATGGTATTGCTGAAGTAATCAAAGAACATTTAGGTGAATAATCGTTCAAAAGCTAGAGGGACAAACCCTCTAGCTTTTCTTTTTAATCATAAATTTTTTCATAGTAGTTTACTTCTAGACCATGTAATCTCTCTAATGCAAGTGTATTATAGGCAGAATCTTCTTTAGTAAGTTTTTCTTTATACAGAATTACTGCATTCTTCAATGATTTACCGTAACTCGGAATTTCCTCGTTATAAGGGTGTACAGCAGGTTTCTTTACATTCATCTTCTCATGGTGGGCTAATGCCTTCCGTTCATGGAAAAATACATTCTCAACTTCTCCAGGATTATGAAGATCTCCCTGTAATGGGTGTTTATGAACAGCAAGAACCTCTATTAAATAATTTGCTCCGCGATCTTCCTTTACCTCGCCAATATAAGTTCCAGAATGATAATGTGCTTTTACAATATCACCGACGCTAACAATTGCCATAATAAGCCCTCCTATCTACCATTTCATTGTGCCAAAAATATGATAAATTTGCGAATAATTAATCCGCATTTGTTGGTATAACCTGATAATTTGATATAATTACAATGTAAGCATTTTATATTTTTAAGGAAATTTAAAAAGGACGTGAAGATAATGCCATTTCTTTATTTTCCAGAGGATAAAACAGCATATTTACCTGCAGCAATAACATTAATCATTTTTATGGCCATGGCTGCAGTCACAATGTATTTATTTTATAAGAAATCAAAGAAAGATGAACAAGCATTTAATGAAAAGTATGAGAACAGTATTCATGATGCGAGTGAATCTGTCGAATCAAAGTAAGCGGATTATGATCGTTAGAAGTGACAAATATGGAGAATAGAAGCATTTAGGTATAGCTGACACGCATCTGTTAATACTAAGTGAAAACGCGATGAAGGAGTATGCCAGATGCGTTTCATATGCTTTTGTTGTTTTATCTTTTTAGTAGCTTGCCAAGCGAACAGTCCATCTATAAAAGAGGTAGAAATGTTTAATGCGTCAGCTGATATGGTAGGGACTGCGACATTAAATGAACAGCCTGATGGAATAAAGATCAAATTAAAATTGGAGGGTCTTGAACCGGGATTTCATGGGATTCATGTCCACGAGTTTCCAAAATGTGATGGACCTGATTTTAGTAGTGCTGGGAATCATCTTAACCCAGAAGGGAAGGAGCACGGATTAATGCATCCCGATGGTCCCCACTTAGGTGATTTGCCTAATGTAGAAGCAGACGGAGCTGGGGCTGTTGATATCGAATTGATGCTTGCGGGAGCAACAATGAAGGAAGGGAATAAATCGATTCTTAGCGGTGAAGGAACCTCGCTTATCGTGACTGAGGGACAAGATGATGGAGTGAGCCAACCTAGCGGAGATTCCGGTACACGCATCATTTGTGGGGAAATTACCGCAGGATCGAAGACGGATACAGAGGGATCGCCCTCCGACCCAACGGAGAACAATGAAAAACAAGCAGAATAAAAAACAGCCATGTATAGCTTTACATGGCTGTTTTTGATAGTTAAGAAAGCATAAGGATTTTTCTTATAAGTACAACTAAGGCTGTCACCGTAAGACTTGGTCAAACCTTAGTTTTCTAACAATGATTCTTCGGAATTATCGCTTCTGAACTGCTTCAATAATTTGATTCACACCATCTACTAGGGTTGCTTTCGGGCAGGCAATATTCATACGCATAAACTGATCTGCTTCATCACCATAATCAACCCCAGCATTGAGTCCTACTTTTGCCTTTTCAATGAAAAATTGTTTCAATTCTTTGCTGCTCATGCCAAGAGCACTACAATCAATCCATAATAGATAGGTTCCTTCACCTTGGGTAACTTTAATCTCCGGTGTATGCTGACGGAACATTTCTGTTACATATTGTTGATGATTGTTTAGAACGCTCACTAATTCATCAAGCCAAGCTTTTCCATGATTATAGGCTGCTTCTATGGCAGTGTTAGCCATTGTATTGAGTGAATTGGAATATCCTTGCTTCGAAAATTGCGCTTTTAATTTATTCCGCATTTGTTCATTAGTAACAATTGTGTAAGATGCCTCTAATCCAGCTAGATTAAATGTTTTCGAAGGTGCCATACATGTAATTGTTCTGTCTGCAATTTCCTCAGATAGTGAAGCGATTGGAATATGATGTTTACTTAGAAATACAAGATCTGCATGGATCTCATCAGAAATAATGAGAACATCATATTTCAAGCATAATCTGGCCATTTCCTTTAGCTCATTTTCCGTCCATACACGACCGACTGGATTATGTGGCGAGCAAAGAATAAATGCCTTTACACCAGATTTTAATTTCTCTTCGAAGTCGACAAAATCAATCGTATAATAATTATCCTGATAAAGAAGTGGGCTTTTGATAATTTCCCTGTCATGTGCCTTAATTACATTATAGAAAGGGGGGTAAACAGGAGTTTGGATTAACACCATGTCATTGGGCTCGGTGAATGCTTGGATCGCCATATGTAAGCTTGTAACAACTCCAGGACTAAATGAGAGCCATTCTGAATTAATTTCCCATCCATGTTGGTTTTTCTGCCAATTTACTATCGAATCTGTAACATCATTGTCGATGATTGTATATCCATATATGCCGTGCTCGGCTCGTTTTACAAGCGCATTATTTACTGCATCAGGAGCTTTGAAGTCCATATCAGCTACCCACATTGGGATAACATCCTCCGATTGAAAAATAGGCTGCAGCATGTCCCATTTCACCGATCTTGTTTTTCTTCTATCATGTACTTCATCAAAAATACTCATCAAAATCCTCCTAAGGGTTACTATGTAGAAAGAAGCCAAGAACCTTGCTTCAAGGGTAATCGTCTAGCATGTATACTTGACTAATTTTACGTTCCTTCATTCTATTATAGCAAATGCCGGCTAATATAAAGTAAAAAAAAGCAAAGCGAGAATCGCTTTGCTTACAGGGGGAATACGAGAAAGTCTTACATTGATAGTTATTCCCACTTCAATGGAATTTAAACATATAAAATAATATTTTTTTAAAGAAGTTTGTCAAGGGACGGTTATATGGGTAACCCTTCCTAGAAAATAGATTTGTTATGGATCAGGGTGTTTTGTGATAGGTTATCTCAAAAAAGAAAAGCTCCTTGTAATTAAAACAAGGGGCTTCGTTTGAAAAAATTATAAACGTTTTTCTAGTTCTTCTTTTTCATTTTCAAATCCTGGTTTACCAAGCAGTGCAAACATATTTTTCTTGTATGCTTCAACACCTGGCTGGTCAAATGGATTCACACCAAGTAAGTAGCCGCTGATTGCACATGCTTTTTCGAAGAAGTAAACGAGGTAGCCGAATGTATAGGCATCAAGTGCAGGAACTTCTACGATAAGGTTTGGAACGTCTCCATCTGTATGTGCCAGCATTGTTCCTTGGAATGCTTTATCATTAATTTCATGGATCGTTTTACCAGCTAAGTAATTAAGACCATCTGAATTATTTTCTTCTGCTTCTAATGTTAATTCCTTTTTAGAGCTGTTTACATGCAGAACAGTTTCGAAGATATTTCTGCGACCTTCTTGAATATATTGACCTAATGAATGTAAGTCTGTTGTAAAGTTAGCGGAAGAAGGGTAGATACCTTTTTGATCTTTTCCTTCACTTTCGCCAAACAATTGTTTCCACCATTCAGAGAAATATTGAAGGCTTGGCTCGTAATTAATTAATAGCTCTGTAACTTTTCCTTTGCTGTATAAAACATTGCGAACTGCTGCATATTGGTATGCAGGGTTTTTTTCTAAGCTAGGCTCTGCAAAATCATTCATCGCGTCTCTTGCACCTTGCATGATATCGTCAATTGCAATGCCACTTACTGCGATAGGTAATAACCCAACAGCTGTTAATACTGAATAACGACCACCAACATCATCCGGAATAACAAATGTTTCATAACCAGCTTTATCTGCAGAAGTTTTAAGCGCACCTTTTGCTTTATCTGTTGTTGCGTATATGCGATTTTTCGCTTCTTCCACACCATATTTTTCTTCTAAATATTTCTTAAAAATACGGAATGCAACTGCTGGTTCTGTTGTTGTTCCACTCTTCGAAATAACGTTAATAGAGAAGTCTTTGTCCTTCAACACATCAAATAATTCACTAATATAAGTAGAACTTAAATGATGACCAACAAAGATAATTTGCGGTGCTTTTCTTTCTTCTTTAGAAAGTAAGTTTTGGAATGAATGGTTTAGCATTTCAAGCGCTGCACGAGCACCTAGATACGAACCGCCAATACCGATTACAAGTAAAATGTCGGAATCATTTTGGATTTTTTCTGCGCTTGCTTTAATACGAGCGTATTCTTCTTTATCATAGTTTTCAGGAAGGTCAATCCAACCTAGGAAGTCACTGCCAGCCCCAGTTTTATTATGTAATTGGTTATGTGCTGTTTGAACATAATCACTTAAATTCGCGATTTCTTGTTCATTAAAAAATTTCAATGCCTTATCATACTTAAATGAAACGTGTGTCATGAATATTCCTCCTATAGTGCATTATGAATTTATAATCTAACTTTAACGAATTGCTGCCATTAAATCAAGAACAAGAATTATGAAATGACAAAGTTCAGGGAAAAGAGGGAAAATTGGATAAAAAAAGAAAAAGCATCATCAAGATGTAAAGCGATGCTTTCACTTGATGATGCTCTATTTGGTAGCTAAGAAAGTATAAAATATTTCTTACTACATAAGTGCGGGCTTTGGCTGTCACCGAAAGGCCTGGTGACAACTAAGTTTTCTAATTATTTTTTGAATGAGCTTGATTGCTCGATCCATTCTTCAAGCTTGTCCTTCAACGTATTGAAACCAGCATTGTCGTTATCTTGTTGTACTTGTTTAACAGGTTGAGCTTTCTTTGTTTGAGCAGGTTTTGCAGGTGCTTCTTCTGTAGCACGGATAGATAAGGAAACTTTATTTTTTTCTTCATCTACGTTTAAAACCTTCACTTTTACTTCATCGCCAACTGTTAGATGGTCGTTAATATCTTTAACAAAACCATGAGTTACTTCTGAAATATGAACCAAACCTTGTGTTTCTTCATCTAAAGCAACAAATGCGCCATATGGTTGTATGCCAGTTACTTTTCCATCAATAATTTGACCAGCTTCAAATTTGTTAGTCATGCTGAACAACTCCTATATATAATCGATTCTTTTTACACAATATATTATTTTATCACAAAGGATTGATTCTAGCAAAACAATTTTAGGGAAATGGTAATGAACTACAAACGTACGAGCGTTACAAGTATATCTCCATGCTCTAATAGTAAATCAGGAGGCGGATGAATATTGTATTTTTTCTCACGAATAATTCCAATTAACAAGTGATCTCCTTTTATTAGGTGATGGGAAACCTCTGCAAATTGCTTATCCACGAACTCCGGTGCAACGGGGAAATGTGAAAATTGTTGCTTGCTAAGAATATGTAAAATATCTTCAAAAGGTGTAACCGCTAATGAATGTGTAAGTTCATGATAAAATAATGCACTCATGAAATCATTTGAACGGATAATCGTCGTTGCACCTGCACGTAACGCGTTCTCTATTTGGGATTTCGATAAGATTTCTGCAATGATTGGTATGTTTTCATTATTTCCTCGAATCGCAACGGTTGCAAGGATTGTATATGTATCCGCCTGTCTCTCGTTTTTAATGAGATCGGCGGTGAGGAGGACTCGTTCTGCCTGTCGAATATTCGCTTTAGTGAGTATTGCATCCTCTGTAGCATCTCCATTGATAAAATGAATTGGATACTCGCTGAATGAGATATGACGTAATGTCCTGTCAATAAGCACGATTTTTTCATTTGGATTTTTTTCTAAAACTATTTTGATTAATTGTCTTGTCCTTTCATTCCAACCGACAAGGATGAGATGTCCTGTGCCTTTGAAGGCTAACCTACCATGCTCGATATCTTGTTCTCGTTTTATTGTCCCACTCGCAATGGAGGAAACATAAAATCCGATTAACCCACCACCTGTCAGGATTAACAGAATGCCGATTAACTTGCCACTTGTCGTTAGAGGTACATAGTCACCGAAACCAACTGTAGCTGCTGTAACAAAAGCCCACCATATCCCTTCGAAAATGGTAGGAAATTGCGTCGGTTCAATGAAGTGAATTACAGTGCCAAAGAAGCACATAAGAAAAACAATGGTTATTAATAGTTTTATGATGATAGGAATCCGGAAGTATATTAGTTTAAACTGTTTTATTATCATAGGTTCACCTCATTCCCGATTGATACAATTTACTTAGTAGTATCGACAGAATAAGGGATTGATTATACTTTGTAATTGCATTGAAAATGCAGAAGAAGTAAAGCGACAAACAGATTAAATGACTTCCAAACTGTTTGTCGCTGCTGATTAGTCTTGTAGTACTGCTTTTATGCTGTCATAAACATCATCCCAAAAAGTTGTATTATTACGGTAAGATTTTTTGAACGCTGCATACATTTCTTTTGCCTTCTCTTCATATTCTGGTGTTTCTTTACTTGGCAGTTTACTTTGGGATTCATCAACATATGCCTGAATCTTCTCTGCACGTGGTCCCCATTTCGCGACTTCTTTGCCATTTTCATCGATAAAGATAAAAATAGGAATTGAGCGCGCTCTGCCATTGGTTAAGTATTGATCCATTAACTCAAGATTTTGATCGCGATGGAGCATTCTGACTTCTATATCCGATGCTTCAGCGATTTTTAGTAAAATAGGTGTATTTAACATTGCGTCCCCACACCAATCTTCTGTGAGAACAATTGCACGGAGGTTTCTTTCTTTCGTGTTTTTGAAGAAATCCTCATCATTTGGTAATGTAAAATTATCGTAAACATGTTTTAAATCTGCTTGGTTTACTTCCATTGAGCCAATATAATCACTTGGAGTTATTCCTTTTTCAAACCATTCGTTTAATTTCATTGATTCATTCTCCTTTATTATACAAGATAATGAAAGTTTACCGATTAATTGTGCCAGCGTAAATAAAAGTGCTCTCAAATTAATTTTTTGCTATGATATAGAAAGTGTTAGATGTATGAAGGAGGAATTTGTGATGACTAAAGCTAATCAAGATTTTTTACTGGAGCTATTAAACACTCCATCACCATCAAGTATGGAAATGGAGATTCAAAAAAAGTGGATAAATTATGTAAAGGAATTTGCCGATGAAATTCGCACAGACAATGCGGGGAATGCAATCGGTGTTCTGAATCCTGATGCACCTTTTAAAGTATTATTAGCAGGGCATGCCGATGAAATTGCGCTTGTAGTTAACCGGATTGATGATGAAGGATACTTACATTTCGATAAAATGGGTGGAATTAATCCGAAAGCTGCTGTTGGTATGCGAGTTACAGTTCTTGGTGCAGGCGGTACTGTTACTGGTGTAACAGGTGTTAATGCACAGCATCATGGCGGACTGAAGAATGATTTTGACTTATCGGACTTATTCATTGACTGTGGATTCAGGACAAAAGAAGAAGCAGAAAAATATGTGCAAATCGGCGACTTATGTGTTTATAAAACAGAACCAGAAATTTTAATGGATCGCTACATAGCTGGCCGTGGCTTGGATAACCGAACAGGATCATTTATTGTAGCTGAAGTGTTAAGACGCTTGTCAGAAAAAGATGTGAAGGTTGGTGTTTATGCAGTAAGCACGGTAAATGAAGAAACAAATATGGGCGGTGCTTATTTTGCTGCGGCAGGAATAGAGCCGACGATGGCAATTGCATGTGATGTAACCTTTGCTACAGACTATCCTGGTGTAAATAAAAATAAGCATGGGGACATTCGCTTAGAAAAAGGTCCAGTGCTTGCAAAAGGAGCTCCGATCAATATTAAAATCAATAAATTATTGGAGAAGGCAGCAAAGGATCTCAACATGCATGTTCAATATGAATTGACACCAAGAATGACGGGAACAGACGCAGATAAGATGCGATTAACAGGTAAAGGTGTCCCAGTATCGTTAGTATCATTGCCATTGCGCTACATGCATTCACCAGTCGAAACAGCTAGCCTGCAGGATATTGATGAAGAAATTGAATTACTCGTAACGATGATTGCTGGATTAACTGGTAATGAAAGCTTGAATCCATTGGAAGATTAATATAGGCAAATCGATAGAATTAAGTTTAAAAGAGGAAAGCAAACCGACGCATAATGAAGTATCGGAAGTGTTACACGAGTTTATGATTAAACTCAATTGGATTTGATAAACAACCTGCTTCGATTATACAATGAAGCAGGTTGTTTAATGTACGTTTATTTGAATCATTAAATTTGCGTGCTTAACACTAAGTACATTGATTTTCTCTATCCAGGAGTTTTACCAATCCTTTATGGCTTAAAAATTACCTTTATTGATCCGTCTTCTTTTTTGTCAAAAATATCATAAGCATTTGCCGCTTCATCCAAACTTACGCGATGTGTGATAATATCTGTTGGATCAAATTCCTTATTTTCAATCATGTTATACAGTTTTGGCATAATATTGATTACTGGTGCTTGTCCCATTCTCAAAGAAACGTTCCGTGTGAAAAAGGACCCGAGCGGGAAGTTATTTGCCTCCGTACCATAAACACCGGTTAATTGGACAGTCCCAAATTTCCGTACTGCTTGTGATGCAGTAATGATTGGACTGATTGTTCCAAATTGATTATCATGTTCTGATCCGAATTCTGTATTTGGCGGGACTGTGCCATCCATCCCAACACAGTCAATGACAACATCTGCTCCACCTTTTGTCTCTTCATGTAATAGCTTTCCAATTTTTTCATATTCTTTAAAATTATAGGTTTCCACGTTATTTGTCTTCTTCGCATGTGCTAATCGATGTTCTACCTGGTCTACTGCAATTACACGTTTTGCTCCCTTTAGCCAAGCGAATTTTTGAGCCATCAGCCCAATAGGACCACTTCCCAAAATAATCACTGTGTCATCTTTTTTGACGCCTCCATGTTCCACACTCCAAAATGCGGTAGGAATAACGTCAGATAAGAATAAAAGCTGCTCGTCATCCAACTCACTTGATTCTGGGACTTTAAATGATGAGAAATCTGCATAGGGTACACGTAAATACTCAGCTTGACCGCCGGGATAATTCCCAAAATCTCCTCCAAATCCAAATAAACCGCCAGGCTCACCATGTGGATTGGAGTTATCGCATTGACTTTCCATCTGATTATTACAGTAGAAGCAATCTCCACACCCGACATTAAATGGAATAACAACACGGTCCCCTTTTTTGAGATTTTTCACATTTGGACCGACTTCCTCAACAATACCCATTGGTTCATGACCAACCACGTAATCCTTTTCCGGGACAATTCCGCCTTTATATAAGTGAAGATCCGATCCGCAAATACCGCTTGCTGTGATTCTAACAATCATATCATCCTTTTCATGAATTTGTGGGTCGTCAACCATTTTTGTTTCCATTGCTTCTTTTCCTTGAAACGTTACGGCTTTCATATATTCACTTCCTTAATAATTATTTACTAGATGTCTCCCCTTAATTTCGTACGAATAAACAATTATAGAAACCTATTATGATGAGGGAACAAAAAGTAGTTACCATTAATTCTTAATAAATTACAAGTCAATGACAATATTTCTGTTTAAGGGTAATAGGTCTTGAAGTAGTTAACGAATATATCAAAATATCATACAAATAACCTGGAAAATGTTAACGAATAAGGTTCAGATGACCTATGTTTTCTGACTTGAAGAAAATGAATGATAAATAGCATGGTGGTTACTGGGTCTTATTCATCATTTTATAATAATTATCATAATAAAAATTTCGGTGAGGAATCGGCTAATTCCTGTACCGTGCACGTTTCAAACTGTATTTCATTTCTAATCGGTAGCTATGTCCTTAGAACTAAAGAAAGAAAAAATAATACTTATTTATCAATTGTGAAAATTCAGATTAAAACTACCATCATTCGACAATAATCCTTCTAGTAATCTATTATAATTTGTTTACTAACTAGATTCTTTTTTCTAAAAGGATATGGAATTCAAATCAAAGGGACGGGGGGCTTATTTAGTTTAATGCAAACTGTTTGTAAAATTGAGGGGAGGAAAAGATTTGAAAACAAAGAAAAAACGTCAAATGAAAGCATTTAGCCTTGCCGCTACATTTTTAATGACATTTTCTTTACTTACACCTAGTATTTCGCTTGCAGAGTCGAATGGCTCGACACAATCTTCTAAGCTGCACCATTCATTAAATGATTCAAATAAGCGAGTAGAGTCAAAAGTAAGCAAAACGTTACTTTCGTCATTTAAAGAAAATGAAAGAGAAACCTTCATAATAAAATTTAGCGAAAAAGCGGATTCAGCAAAGGTCGCAGCAGAAGCGAAGAAAAGTGCTGAAAATGCAAAACTTTCCGTACAAAAGCAAGAACATATTCAACGTTCAGCAGTTATCGCTGAGCTGAAGGAAGTTTCTCTTGAATCACAAGCTAATGTGATGACTTATTTGGAGCAAGAACAAAAAGAAGGGAATGTAGATGATTTTCATTCCTATCATATCGTAAATGGTATCGCTGTCACTGCAACAAAAGAAGTTGCAGAGAAAATAGCGACATTTACAGAAGTTGAAAAGATTTTACCAAATGAAACGAGAGAATTGTATACAACGGTATCCAAGGATGCGAAAACTCCAAAATCAGAGACTGCTAATATTGAATGGAATGTGGAGCGAGTAGGCGCACCAGCAGTCTGGAACATGGGGATTGATGGTACAAGTATTGTTGTAGCAAGTATTGATACAGGTGTTGATCACGATCATCCAGGACTTGCAGAAAAATATCGTGGTTATGATGCTGCGACTGGTGAGGTAGATCATACGTATAGCTGGTTCGATGCAACAGTAGGCCAAGGTACGCCATATGACGATCAAGGACATGGGACGCATGTTACAGGTACAATGGTCGGCAGTGAAGCCGATGGTTCGAACCAGGTTGGTGTAGCTCCAGGTGCCACCTTTATCTCTGCTCGTGCGTTTACAGCAGCAGGTGGAACAGATGCAGATTTGCTGGAGGCAGCAGAATGGATTTTAGCACCCGGTGGCGATGTAACGAAGGCACCAGATGTTGTTAATAACTCTTGGGGTGGTGGACCAGGTCTTGATGAGTGGTACCGTGATGTTGTAATCAGCTGGCGAGCAGCTGAAATTTTCCCGGAGTTCTCTGCAGGTAATACAACATTATTTAACCCAGGTGGTCCAGGATCAATTGCGACACCTGCAAACTATCCAGAATCATTTGCTACAGGAGCAACGGATAGTAATGATTCACTAGCAAACTTCTCGCTTGAGGGGCCTTCACCATATGAAGGAGATATAAAACCAGACATATCAGCACCCGGTGTGAACATTCGTTCAACTGTTCCTGGTGGAGGATATGAAGGTGGCTGGAATGGAACGTCAATGGCGGGACCAGCAGTTTCAGCAGTAGTTGCTTTATTGAAACAAGTGGATTCAAGCTTGACCGTAGACGAAATTGAAGAAATTTTATATGCAACTGCAACACCACTAACCGATAGGGAATACGCAGAATCTCCTAATATGGGGTTTGGTTACGGGTTAGTTAATGCTTATGATGCTGTTTCTTCTATCGTATCGGGTCTTGGAACATTAGAAGGGCAGGTTTCGAAGGATGGAGAAGATACGGAGGCTCCAACATTTGAGCATGCTGCGCCAACAGAAACGTATGCAGGCATGAATTTAGATTTAACTATTCAGGCTGCAGATAATGTAAGCGTTTCATCTGTTGAAGTGAATTACGAAGCTTCAAATGGGGAAGCAAAGACAGTTGCTGCAACTCGTGTTTCTGGTGATTATAAGAATGGGGAGTACACTGCAACGATTCCTGGTGAGGACGTCGCAGTGGATTCATTCACCTATGCTATTAAAGTGAATGATTTTGGTAACAACGAGGTTACTAGTGAAAATTATGTTGTTGCAGTAGCGGCTGGTATTACGGTTGGCTACGGTACTGATTTTGAAACAGCACCATCAGGCTGGACGATTTTCGGTGAGAACAGCAGTTGGGAACGTGGCATACCGACAACAGGTCCGGGAAATGCTGCATCAGGTGAGTATGTGTATGCAACGAACCCTGCTGGAAACTATAATTCGAACGAAAACTCAACTTTAATGATGCCACCAATTGACCTTCCAGATGGGAATTCATATTTACAGTTCAATCATTGGTATAATCTTGAACGAAATTGGGATTATGGGCATGTATTTATTTCTACAGATCAGGAGAATTGGACACAGCTTTTACGTATTACAGATGTAAATAATGGCTGGCAAAGCGCTGAAATTAATCTATCAGACTATGCGGGTCAGCGTGTTTATATCGGCTTTAATCTAGATACGGATGGCAGTGTAGTTAGAACTGGCTGGTATATTGATGATGTAGCATTATCCGATACATCGCAAGGTACAGCTAAGTCTTTAGGAAAAGCAAATGCCAAGAGCAAGTCGAATGCTAATTTAGGTGTTGAAAAAGAAAGCAGTACAGCATTAAAAGGGAAGAAAGTAGAACCAGGAAAAATCGTGCCAGTACAGCCGATCAAGGAAAAATCTCCTATTAAAGGGGATGCTATCGCACCAGCACTATTACCAATTGGTGCACAGGTAAGCGTGCTTGAAAGCGGCAGAACAGTAAACACAAATCCTGCAAATGGAAGCTATTCATTACTGCACGCTGCAGGTGATTTCACAGTCCAAGCAGAAGCATACGGATATCATCCAGTTACACAGGAAGTAACGATTGAAAATGATCAAACGGCAACAGCTAATTTTACATTAGAGGAAATTGACAAATATACTGTAAGTGGAACAATAACGGATGAAGCTACTGGGGAAGCGGTAGAAGGTGCAACAGTTCTGCTTGTAGAAGACGCGAATGTTGAACCAGCTGCAACGGACGCATCCGGTAACTATTCATTGACTGCATATGAAGGGTCATACACATTAAAGGTTCTAGCAAGAGGCTACCATGGTAAAGAGGTAGAGGTGAATCTTGATGGAGCAGATGCTGCAATCGATGTTTCTCTTGAACCATTCTATACTGTTCCAGGTGGAGAAATCGGTTATGACGATGGAACCGCCGAAAATGCACGTGCATTTTACGATGCAGGTAACGGTTGGGCAGTTAAAATGTCATTGCCAGAGGGCAAGGATAGTGCGGTTGTAACAGAAGGTGTATTCCAATTCCACGATGCTGACTGGCCAGTACCAGGTGGAACAGCATTCGCAGTAGAGGTTTGGGATGCATCTGGACCTGAGGGAGCGCCAGGGAAGAAGCTAGCTGGTCCGATTGATGCAGAAGCAACGAGAAACTTGGCAGAGTGGACAGTTGTAGATCTCACGGAACATGCTATCCAAGTAGATGGTGACTTCTATATGGTTTATATCCAAAAAGGAGTAAACACGAGTGCACCAGGTTTAGCTACGGATGAGAATGGACCAAATGCCGAGCGTAGTTACCAAGTAGTTGCCGGAGCATGGTCGAAGTCACCAGTAGCAGAAGGGAACTATATGATTCGTGCTCGTGTTGCTTATGGTGTAGAGGACCCAGTTATCACTTCACCTGCTGAAGAATTTGCTACTAATGAAACAGCACTTACGGTTGAAGGAAAGGCATCCGCAACAACCACATTGCAATTACTGAATAATGGGGAAGAAATCGGAACTTCTGAAGTTGGTGATAACGGTACATTCTCATTACCGATCGAATTGACTGAAGGAGCCAATGAGCTTCAAGCTGTCACGCTGATGAATGGTGTCACAGTAGGAGAGTCCGAAACAGTTACCGTTACACTTGATACTAAGAAGCCAGAGCTCACAATTGACAGTCCGAAAAATGGAGATAAATTGAAACGAGAAACGGTAACAGTAGAAGGAACGGTAAGTGATGCAAACCTAAATTGGGTTAAGGTAAATGGCCAAAAAACAACTGTCACTGATGGTAAATATTCAAAACGGATCATTTTAGAAAATGGTGCTAACGAAATAAAAGTAGTTGCTCAAGACACTGCAGGAAATAATGTGAATAAGAAGATAACAGTTGAAGCAGATTATGAAGCACCAGAAATTGAAAACCTGACGCCAGCAGAGGATAAAAATCTTAAATCCGGCGAGACCGTGAAAATTGAATTTGATAGTGAAGCAGATCTTAAAGCAACCTTCGTTATCCATATGCCATTGACAAATACAGTTCAGAATGCGACAGAACTGCCAATGATGGAAACGGCTGATGGACATTATGTGGGTTACTGGACAGCAACAAGTAATGCACATGCAAAGGGAGCAGTAATTGAAGTGAAAGCAGTTGACAGCTTTGGCAATGAAACACGCGCACAAGCAAAGGGAAAATTATTTATTAATGTAGAATGATAGATCTAGCAAAAAGATGTGGGGCCACTGGCTCCATATCTTTTTTAGCATTGCGCTCCAAAGTGGCATGTAATCGCTTTTGAGAATAATGTTTAAACGATCTTGCCTAGCAATACTAGATCCTCAGTCACTAATACCTAAAACAAGTAAACAACTAGGAAAAGAAAACTTTCTGTAAATAATTAATCATTTCTACTTGCATAATTACTAAAAGTAAGTATAATAACATTATACAACTTAATAATCGATTCCAATCTTCGGGGCAGGGTGCAATTCCCGACCGGCGGTAACGTGCATGATTGCACGAAGTCCGCGACCCATAAAAGCGTTATGCTTAAATGGTTGACCTGGTGTGAGTCCAGGACCGACAGTTAAAGTCTGGATAAGAGAAGATGTCGAGCCTGATTTTAGTGTATTATTATACACTTTAATTTATCTATGAATTTTAACCCTAAAGCCCCATAGGACTTTAGGGTTTTTATATACTATTTTTTACAATAGTTGATTAGGCTAAGACTTACTCCTTCATTAACGAGAGCGGAATCGATTAACTGATGAAGGAGGAGAACGATGATGCAAAAAACAAGCATGCAGTCATCAAATTTATTAAAACTTATTATTTTAGCACTACTAGGGACAATTTCACTCGTATTATTTTTCTTGAATTTCCCATTACCATTTCTACCCGCCTACTTAAAAATAGATTTTAGTGAGGTGCCAGCAATAATGGCAGGGTTGATTTTCTCGCCAATGGCAGGAATAATTGTTGTTGCTATTAAAAATTTACTCTATCTAGCTATATCTGGTGCGGGTGACCCAATCGGTGTTGCAGCTAATTTCCTAGCAGGATTGATGTTTGTTGTACCTGTTTCAATGATTTATCATAAATTTAAAAAAGGTACAAAGAGCGTTGTATCTGGCTTAGTAACAGGAACGGTTATTATGGCAATAGGAATGAGTGTACTGAATTATTTCGTCATTTTACCAGCGTATGGATGGTTCATGGGATGGGAAATGACTGATCAAGTTATTTGGGCTTCAGTAATTGCGGGTGTTCTGCCATTTAATGTGATTAAAGGGATAGTTGTGGCGTTATTGTTTGTGCCTTTATTCATCAAAATGCGTCGTTGGATTGAACAAAAACAAGTGTCGTTAACATAGAAAAACAGCTAATCTCTAAGTGAGATTAGCTGTTTTTGCATTTGATATTAATGTTTAATGTTAACACAATAAAAAACTGGTTTGGGCTCCCCAAACCAGTTTTTCTACTTTTCTTTTCTTTTCGGAACAATTCCAATCGTACACCTAGAGATGCAAATTAGATTGCCTTCTTCATCCGTTATGTTAATTTCCCACACCATCGTAGTTTTTCCAGCGTGAAGTGGGGTTGCCATGGCTGTTACAATGCCATCCCGTTTACTTTTAACGTGATTCGCATTTATTTCTATTCCAAATACACTTTTTTCTTCCAGGTCAACGTATGCTGCAGCACCGATGCTTGCTGCTGTTTCTGCTAGAGCAACATTCGCACCACCGTGCAAGAACCCAGCAGGCTGGAAGGTTCGTTCATCAACAGGCATCGTTAAGACGACTAATTCTTTATCGACTGATACGACCTCGATTCCGAGTGAGCCCAATAATGTATTTTCGAAATTCATGACAATATCCCCCTTATTACACTAATTTACTAATTAATAATGAAATCGCTAATAAGAAACCATAAATCGTATTGGTAATCCCTGTTGCCTTCATTGCAGGCATCATTTCCAGCGGCTCTGTTTTCCCACGGAAGTTTTTAATTACACTTATAGCCTTTATAGCACTTAGGAAGGTAAGCAGCGACCAAATTGGCAGGATGCCGACAATAATATAAATTGCTGTTAGTGAATATGCGATAATAAATAATGTTGCTAAAAAGGTTATCGCTTTTTCTCGACCAATTAATACCGGGATGGTTTTGCGGCCACCTATCTTATCGCCATCACGGTCACGAATATTATTCGATAAATTGATACTGCCGATAAAGATTGTGATTGGAATGGAAATCCAAATCATTGTAGCTGTTATTGTACCAGTTTGAATGAAATACGTAATTCCAATAATGACGGACCCCATTAATACACCGGAGAAAAGCTCTCCTAGTGGGGTATAAGAAATGGGAAGCGGCCCACCTGTATATAAATAACCAAATGCCATACAAATAAGTCCGATAACGGCAATCCACCAACTGGATGCCATACAAATATAGAAACCGATTAAAATAGAGATGCCATAAAAGATAAATGCGATATTTCGAATTTTAATCGGTTCGATTCCATCTCGAACGATTGTGCCGCTAATTCCAACAGATTCATCTGTATCTAATCCTCTTGCATAATCATAGTATTCGTTAAACATATTCGTTGCCGATTGGATTAGCAAAGAAGCGACTAGCATGGCGAGGAATAATAACCAATTGATGGAACCATCAATATAAGCAATCATTGTACCAGTAAAAACGGGTATAAATGATGCAGTTAGTGTATGAGGGCGGATCAAACGCCACCAAATATGAAAGCCATCTCTTTCATTTAAGGCTTCTTTAACATTTACTTTTTGTGTTGACTGCATGGATGTCTTCCCCCTGAATTTTCTTTAAATCCACTCTAATTTTAGGCAAATTAAGGGATAGTGTCAATCTTTCGTTAGAAATGTAGAGGCTTTTCTTGAGAATCTTAGTAAAAGAGCATAAAATGAGTATGGACGTTTTTTGACAGTAAAGAAAGTATATGCCTATTTCTTTTCTTTCTGCATAAGTGCAACTAAGGTAATCCACTTAAAAGCTTAGTAAAATACCTTAGTTTTCTAATCAGATAAGAAAGCTTATAAACTTTCTCACTGCACTAGTGAAACGAAGGAGGCCGCCAAAGACTCAGGCGGCAGTTCAGTTTTCTAGTCATTGTATATTACGGAGGTTTACTCAAATGATTGATATAAAGGAAGTACAGGCTGAAGCATTGTTCGCTAAGGTAATCCAAGGATTGCATAACAATGAAGATGCCCAACTTGTTAGTATTACAAAGAAAATACAAACGATAGATGCCCTGGATTTTTATAGACGGGCTAGATATATGGGTAGGAATCGAACGTTTTGGACAAACTCAAACCGAAGTTTGTTTTTAGTTGGGATTGGAGAAGCATATGAGATTATTGCTGATCAGTCGAGGTTCAAAGAAACGAAGCAGCAATGGGATAATTTATTAAAGCAGGCAACTATTCATAACCCTTATCAGCTGCCTGGTACTGGAGTAATTGCACTCGGTGGCATGTCCTTTGATCCAAAGAAGGAAACAACCGAATTATGGAAGCATTTTAAACCAAGCCAATTTACGATTCCTGAGTTTCAATTAACGAATTATCAAGGGGAATCCTATTATACGATTAATGTTTTCGTGAAAAAGAATGATCATCCAAGCCAATTGGCAGCAACAATTCGCCAAATCGAGCAAACACTTTTTCAAGCAAGTCAAGTTGAAGCAGAATCATTTTCGATAGAAAAAAAGGTGGAAATTGATCCTGAAGGTTGGAAAGAAAGTGTCCGTGTCGCAACAAGTGAAATTCGTAACAAGAAGGCAGAGAAAATTGTTTTGGCGCGTGAAGTACGTTTATCTTTTGATAAGCAGCCGGAAAGCAGTGTTATAATAGATAAGCTTTTGGACACGCAAGCAAATAGTTATATCTTTGCATTTGAAAAGAATAGTCATTGTTTTATTGGTGCTACACCAGAAAGATTAGTAAAAGTAGAGCAGGACAGGCTTCTTTCAACATGTCTGGCTGGAACAGCACCGAGAGGTAAGACAAAAGCAGAGGATGAACGAATCAGCTATGGGCTCTTGCATGATCAAAAGAATCGCCAAGAACATGACTTTGTAGTGCAAATGATTAAGCTGGCAATCAAGGATTATTGCACAGACCTCGTGATTCCAGGTGAACCAATCGTTTATCCACTGAAAAATTTACAACATTTATACACACCTGTTACAGCCAAGCTGAAGGCAGGACACAGTATTTTTGATATTATTGAGCAGTTACATCCAACACCTGCCGTAGGTGGAACTCCGCGCGACGAGTCACTCGCATTCATTAGAGAAAATGAATTGCTCGACCGAGGTTGGTACGGAGCGCCGATAGGATGGTTGGATAGTAATCAAAACGGAGAATTCGCAGTGGCTATACGCTCCGGATTAATTCATGGTGATATGGCATCCTTATTTGCAGGCTGCGGGGTTGTGAAGGATTCAAATCCTGAAGCAGAATATGAAGAAACGAACATTAAGTTGATGCCAATGCTATCAGTTTTAGGGGGATAAAGGAATGGAACATACTGAAATACTAACGAGATATACAGCTAATTTTGTTGATGAACTCGTTAAAAGTGGAATAACAGATGTAGTGATCTCACCAGGCTCTAGGTCGACTCCGCTTGCATTAACATTTACAGAACATCCCTCAATAAAGGAATGGGTCATTATTGACGAACGTTCAGCGGCATTTTTTGCATTGGGAATTGCAAAACAAACGAAACAGGCGGTTGCACTTATATGTACTTCCGGTACTGCAGCAGCAAATTATTTTCCTGCGATAGTAGAATCACATTATAGCAGGGTGCCATTAATTGTAATCACTGCTGATCGTCCTCATGAATTACGTGGTGTGGGTGCACCACAGGCGATTGAGCAAGTGAAGCTTTATGGTGATTACGTAAAAGAATTTCATGAGATGGCGCTACCTGAAGGAACACCTGAAATGTTAAACTATGTGCGGAATAAGGCTGCACATGCTGTTTATATCGCACAGGAAGGAAATCCGGGTCCAGTCCATCTTAATTTTCCACTCCGTGAACCACTTAATCCTGACTTCTCATTAGAAGCGATTTGGGAGCCAACAGGTTACGGTAATTATGAACGAATTTATCAAGAATCACTAGATGGAAGAAAACGACTCACAACAACACAAATACAATTACTCATTGAAAAATTACAGTCGAAGAAAAAAGGTGTTATCGTCTGTGGCCCGCAAGTAGATGATGATTTTGCAGACGCAATCACTGCACTTGCAGCAAAATGGGGGCTGCCTATTTTGGCAGATCCATTATCACAGGTCCGATCAGGTAAGCATGATAAAAATAATATCATTGAAAGCTATGATGCCTTTTTAAGAAATGCAACGATACGCAAGCAGTTAAAACCAGAATTCATTATTCGATTTGGTGCGATGCCTGTATCTAAGGCGTATCTTTTCTACCTTAAAGAGAATAAGGATGTAATGCAATTTACGATTGAAAATAGTGCTGGATACCGTGAACCAACAGGTAATATTACAGAGTTTATTTTCGCTGATGCAGTATCATTGTGTAAGGATTTACTCTCACAATCTCCAGAAATTGGGTTCGATGAGAAATGGCTACAAGCTTGGCAGGATATGAATCATATCGCTAAAAAACATTTGCTGGCCGATGTCGAGGATAAGATTACTGAGGGAGAAGCTGTACGAGCACTTGTAGATGTTACTCCAGAAAGTAGTAGCGTATATGTTGCCAACAGTATGCCAATTCGTGATTTTGACACGTTTATGCTAACGACGGACAAGTCATTTACAGTACTTGCAAATCGTGGGGCCAACGGAATCGATGGTCTCCTTTCAAGCGGTATTGGAGCTGCAACAGCAGGGAATCCAGTGACTATTGTTAGTGGTGACTTGTCGTTTTTCCATGATATGAATGGGTTACTGGCTGCCAAACATTATCAATTAAATGTTACAATATTATTAATCAACAATAATGGAGGAGGAATCTTCTCATTCCTCTCACAGGCAAATGATAAAAAGCATTTCGAAGCATTATTTGGCACGCCGCTGAATATCGACTTCAAGCATGCTGTGAATATGTATGGTGGGAAATATATTCTTGCTAAGACAGAAGCAGAACTGAAAGAATTGCTTAAGAAGAGCTATCAGGAAAATGGCTTACATGTGATTGAAATTCAAACAGATCGCACAGATAATGTTGACTGGCATCGAGGGAAATGGTTGGCGATTGAACAAGAAATTCTGAAAGGCAAGGAATAATTCATTGTATTATCAAACAAAAACGGCAAGCTATTGGTATGAGATTCATGGTGAGGGGATTCCAGTCGTTTTATTACATGGTTTTACCGGCAGTACTGCAACATGGCAGCAGTTTATTGACGAGCAGAAAGATAAGCTTCAAATTATAGCCATCGACTTACCAGGTCACGGTAATACCGAAACAAAGGAACCGATAACGATGGAAGCCTGCTGTCATGATTTATCACAGTTATTACAATTTTTACGGCTGGATTCCATTCATTTGCTTGGCTATTCAATGGGAGGCAGAACGGCACT
The DNA here is from genome assembly GCF_003352005.1 of Oceanobacillus zhaokaii. Taxonomy (GTDB): domain Bacteria; phylum Bacillota; class Bacilli; order Bacillales; family Amphibacillaceae; genus Oceanobacillus; species Oceanobacillus zhaokaii. The sequence continues at coordinate 2,618,951 of NZ_CP024848.1, read as the reverse complement.
TTCTTTAGCGATGCTCTATCCGGAACTGATAGAAAAATTGATTTTAGAAAGTGCATCACCTGGATTAATGACAGCAGATGAGCGAAAGATGCGAATCGAAAAGGATGAACTGCTAGCAAAGAAGATTAAACAAGATGGACTTGTTTCCTTTATTGACTTTTGGCAGGATATTCCGTTATTCCAGACCCAAAAATTCTTGCCGACTCATGTTCAACAGACGATTCGGAAAGAGAGACTATCTCAAACTGAACAAGGATTAGCAGACTCGCTTCGCTTTATGGGCACAGGAAAACAGCCGTCATGGTGGGAAAAATTACACTTGTTCAAACGGCCAGTTTTATTAATGGCAGGAGAACTTGATCCAAAGTTTGCAGCAATTAATAAAAAAATGAGAAATAGCCTGGAAAAAAGTGAGGTAGTTATTGTAGAAAAAGCTGGGCATGCAATCCACATTGAAAAACCAGCGATTTTTGGTACACTAGTAAGTGAGTTTATCATGAAAAAGTAATAGCAAGGGTGATTTTTTACCCGAAACATCGTTACATAGTGTCAATATTAGGAGGAATAGTATGGCTGTACAATGGGAAGAAGCAAAGAAATACGAAGAAATTTTTTATGAAAAGTATGATGGTGTTGCGAAGGTTACAATCAACCGTGAACATAAGCGTAATGCGTTTACACCATTAACAGTAAATGAAATGATAGATGCGTTTGCAGATGCTCGTGATGACTCCTCTATCGGTGTCATTATTTTAACGGGTGCTGGAGATAAAGCATTCTGTTCTGGTGGTGACCAAAGTGTACGTGGGAATGGAGGATATGTTGGCAGTGACAATATTCCACGCTTAAACGTACTTGATTTACAACGTTTAATCCGCACGATTCCAAAACCGGTTATTGCTATGGTAAATGGTTATGCAATCGGTGGGGGACATGTGCTGCATGTTGTCTGTGATTTGACGATTGCATCGGATAATGCAATCTTCGGTCAAACAGGACCAAAAGTGGGCAGCTTTGACGCTGGATATGGTGCAGGATACCTTGCACGTATGGTTGGTCATAAGCGTGCTCGTGAAATCTGGTACCTTTGCCGTCAATATAATGCGGAAGAAGCATATGAAATGGGTATGGTAAATAAAGTTGTTCCACTTGAAAAACTTGAAGAAGAAACCTTGCAGTGGTGTGAAGAAATTCTAGAAAAATCACCAACGGCACTTCGCTTCCTAAAAGCATCATTCAATGCAGATACAGACGGTTTAGCAGGATTACAGCAGCTTGGCGGAGATGCAACCTTGCTATACTATACAACTGATGAAGCGAAAGAAGGAAGAGACGCCTTCAAAGAAAAGAGAAAGCCAAACTTCAAACAGTTCCCGCGTTTTCCTTAATTCATATTTAATGATGCATGAAGTAAAAACCTTTGCTGTAAAAGCAAAGGTTTTTGCTTATGTAAGTATACCTAATGAATAGGTATTTACAATTACTGCTTGAGATTCTAAAATGAAAGGAAATCATACATATGACAGAATCAATACCACATTGGTTAACCAAACAGGCTGACATAAATCCAGATGGAATTTCCGTTGAAATGCAAAATGGCAAAAAACTTACCTTTAGTGAATTAAAAGATAATAGTCAGCGTTTTGCTAGAAAGCTAGCAGAGATTGGGGTTTCTAAAGGTATGCATGTTGGAATTCTATCGACTAACAACCTTATGATGATTACGGCAATTCATGCCCTTAGTTACTTAGATGCAGTTGGCGTTTTATTGAATACTCGGTTAACGACAGAAGAAATTAACTATCAATTAGAGAATGCAGAAGTAACCCATCTCCTTACTGCAAGTCAGCTTAATGAGGAAGAGAAGGCTGCTTTCAATGCAGAGAAAATCTTTTCCTTCTCAGAAATTGAAGCATACGAGGAAAAAGAGGTAATGCTTAGCACTGAGCTTGATTTAAATGCAACGTTCACGATCATTTATACATCCGGAACGACTGGGTTCCCAAAAGGTGTGGTCCATACATATGGGAATCATTGGTGGAGCGCAATCGGTTCTGCGCTTAATTTAGGTCTTGATAAGCAAGATAAATGGTTAATTCCGCTGCCAGTGTTTCATGTGAGTGGATTATCAACTTTAATAAAAAGTGTTATATATGGTATGCCTGTTTATCTGCTGGAAAAATTCGACGAGCAAACTGTCCATGAGGCAATCATGACGAAGAAGATATCTATTGTTTCTGTTGTTACAGTCATGGTGCAGCGTTTAATGGATTTATTAGGTGAAAATAGATATCCGAAGACGCTGAGATGCATGCTGTTAGGGGGTGGACCAGCACCCAAGTCTTTATTGGAAAAAGCAAAGAACAAACAAATTCCAGTATTCCAGTCGTATGGAATGACAGAAACAGCGTCACAAATTGTAACACTAAGTCCAAAGGATGCATTAGAAAAAGTCGGCTCTGCTGGCAAGGCCCTATTCCCTGCACAGTTAAAGATCGTTAATCAAGACGAAACGAATGTAGGAGAAATTCAAGTGAAAGGCCCAATGGTGACGAAAGGGTACTATAAGAATGAGGCTGCAAATGAAGCGTCGATTCAGGATGGATGGTTGGCGACAGGGGACTTAGGCTATTTGGATGATGAAGGATTCTTATATGTCGTGGATCGTAGAAAGGACCTAATTATTTCTGGAGGCGAGAATATTTATCCATCGGAAATCGAGAGTGTCTTAACAGCGATGGAGCAGGTCAAAGAAGTAGGTGTTACAGGCAAAAAGGATGCACAATGGGGAGCGGTTCCAGTTGCTTTCATAGTGAAAAATTCAGAGGTTACAAGTGAAGAAATACTCGCTTTTGCTGAAAAACGTTTGGCAAAATATAAGCTGCCAAAGGAAATTCATTTCGTTGATGCCTTACCGAGAAATGCAGCAAATAAGCTTGTACGAAATAAACTGATTAACTAGCGTTTTTTTCTCCTAATCACATTTCATGGTTTAAAAAAAACCATGGAAGGTATATAGAATGATATACGACGATGGGGAGGAAAATTGGATGAATAATATGTTTGATCGATATTTTTCGGTAAGTTTTATGGACGGTTTACAAAATCTTGTAATTGCAATTCTCGTTTTAATTATTGGTTGGATTATTGCAAAAGTAATAGCCAATACAGTTGAAAAAGCATTGAAGAAAACCAGCATTGATGAGAAATTGGTTAACAAGTTTCGAGTCGACCAAGGTGAGAAGAAAATTGATGCGAATAAGATAATAAGTAAAGTTGTATATTACATACTTCTATTAATCGTATTTATTCTGTTCTTTAATGTTCTGAGTCTAGATATGATTGCAAATCCACTTTCTAATTTAATTTCAACATTCTTAAGTGTTATACCGGCTGTGTTAAAAGCGATATTAATTCTTGCTTTAGCATGGATTCTCGCTACGGCTGTTAGATGGTTAATTATTGAAGGTTCCAAGAAAATTAACCTTCAACAATTTCTAAGAAAGATTAAAGTAGCAAACACGGAGGAGCAAGTAAGTAATATTCCACAAACATTAGGTAAGATTGCTTTCTATCTCATTCTGCTATTATTTATTCCAGCTGTATTAAATGCGCTTAGTATATCAGGCGTTGCAGAGCCGTTTAGTGGATTATTAGCAACAATTCTTGCATTCATCCCTAAATTTATTGCAGCAGCCATAATCTTTGCAGTTGGTTGGTTTGTTGCAAAAATTGTCAAAGATATTGTTACAAATCTACTATTAGCGGTAGGTACGGAAAAATTAGTGAAGCAACTGAAATTAGATAAAGTATTTGAAGGGACAAGCCTATCCGCATTTGTAGGAAATCTTGTATTTATCCTTATAATGATTCCAGTTACAATTACTTCACTTGAGCAACTAGAATTAACTGGTATAACGGAACCGGCAATCAGTATGTTAAATAAGGCAATAACAATGATTCCTAACATACTAATTGCCATTGCACTAGTACTTATTGGCATTTGGTTAGGTAAATTGATTGGAGACTTTGCACGAGACTATTTAGGGAGATTAGGGTTCGACCGTTTCGTTGCAAAAGCAAGTAATAAAAGCTTTGCAGCAAATAAATTAACCCCATCCGATGTTGTTGGTTATGTTGTACAGTTTGTTATCGTCTTTTTCCTAGTGATTCAAGCATTAAATGTTGTACAGCTTGATTTCTTAGTAGGTGTTGCCACTGCCATTACTGCATATCTACCTCAGGTTTTAGCTGCAGTTCTTATTTTAGGTGTAGCGTTTATTCTGGGGAATGTAGTTGATAAAGTGCTGCGAAACATCCTTGCTGGACCGTCAGCAAATGTGCTAGCTTCATTTGCAAAATATGCAATAATCGCGCTATCCGTTTTCATGGCGTTAACCCAGCTAGGTATCGCACCATCGATCGTTAACGCTGCGTTTATCCTTATTCTAGGAGGACTATCCCTAGCATTTGGACTTGCATTTGGTTTAGGAGGAAAAGACTTTGCAGCCAAGTATTTACGTAAATTTGAACATACTATTGATGAAACCTCTGTAAAGGAAAAGAAACCTGAGCCCAAGATAAATAATAATGGTATTAACTCAAATGTAAGTAAAGAGGAAAAGAATATTCAAAGATCACTTGAAAATGGAAAGCTTGAAAATTAGTTAGGTATCATTTTCGTGAACAGTTTTTTATAAAACGAGGCATTCGCTTATTTGAGGCGAGTGCCTTGTTTTATTGTTAATTATTTTTGGCTGAGAACTCCTCTTTCAACTTAAGTATAGTTTCCATACTAGTTGCCGAAATTAAGAATAGGAGGTGCGGTATGGAAAAGAAAACATATTATATCAATATAGGTACTGGCGAAATTTCAAAGGTGAAAAATAATAACAATATTGCGTTATCAATACAGGCGACATCATCGGAGGTTAGTCAGCTGAGGAGGAAAATGGATAACATGCATGATTCAAGCTTCGATTCATTTATTCGAGCACAGATTCCATTTCTAGAGTATCATCATGACCAAGCCAACGATCAATATGACTCAAATCTTCTAGAAGCGTATCAGCTCATACATCGATTAGGTGATTCACAAACAAAGGAACATATAGAAAGCATGGGGATATCTCTGGACAATCACGAATAAGCATCAACTGCAGTTCTTGTCGATATTTCGTGTTTACTCTTTATGGTAATAAGGAATAGTCTACTATAGTATAAAGATAGTATTTACCTAAGGGGATGTTAGAATGAAGCATAAATTAAAAAGAAATAGCAAATGGATGCTTTGTGTTTTAAGTGTAGGCGTAATTCTGTTACTATTAGTTCTAAGCAATTATAATACTGTACCTGTTCAAGCAAAGAATCATCAGCAACTAACTTCGACATTTGGTAGTGTTGCAAAACCACAACAAGAGTTCAGTTCAAAAATTGAGAGTCTAGAAACAAAGCTAGACGTAGTTAATTCAACAATAGATGATGTGAAAACAGAACCAGGAGAATCTGTTGCAACGATAGATAATGAGAACCTGGGAGTGCAAGGACCTGATTCAGTAATCAGCAATGAAGAAACGGAACAACAAGAACCTAATTTAACTGTAGCAGATGAGGAAACAGAGAAAAAAGAAACAGCTTCAACTGTAGAGAAGGAAGAGACAGAGAAGCAAGAAGCTATCCCAGAACTTACACATCAAAATATTGTTGAACTAACGGATCGCTTTATGAATACACTAGTGCAACCGATAGATGATAATTACCGAGTATTAAACTATACTACAATAGATGAATTAATGGATGCTTTTTCAGTTTTCATTGATCGAGATGTTGTGGCTGAATACGTTAATTTTTATTTTCATGAAGAAGCGGATGGACTATATATCCTGCCAACGGAAACACCACCATGGTTTGAAGAAGCAAATGATTATGAAGTAGAGCAGGTAAGTGAAAATAAAACAGTGATAAATCAATATAATGAATCAGGATTACACGGAAACTATACGGTTAGTATAGAATTTACGTTTGATGGAACTGCTTGGAGAATTACAGGCATTAACCATCAGTATTAGATTCAGGATAGATAGGGTAAATCCCTAAGTGAATGTCGTTTCACTCGATTTAAAAGAGAAAAGGGTAGTTGATAAGTTGAAAATATTTAGGGATTATTACAACAATGAGGTGAAGCTTTCCTTTGATGATCACCCTTTTTCCAAGGAGCCAAAACATGTATGGGTGATTTGTAAGCATCAAGGAAATTGGCTTTTAACAAAGCATAGTGAACGAGGGTTAGAATTTCCTGGGGGGAAAATTGAAATTGGTGAAACTGCGGAGCAAGCTGCGATTCGCGAGGTAAAAGAAGAAACTGGGGGAACCGTGGATAGTATTGTTTATATTGGACAATACATTGTTTACGGAAAAAGTGATACAGTTATAAAGAATGTTTACTGTGCGAACGTTGATCAGTTAATAAATCAGCCAACCTATTTTGAAACAGAGGGGCCACAGCTGCTCGAAACGATACCCCAAAATGTTAGATTTAATGAACAATACAGCTTTGTGATGAAGGATGGCGTATTAGAGCATTGCATGGAATACATTCAAAATAAAAGTATTTCCCTGCGTCCGGTTTAAGTGCACGCACATATTGAAAAATAAAACGCTTGGAGAGAAATTTTCCAAGCGTTTTTCTCTCGACTGTTTTTTCGGTTGAGATAACTGCCCGCAGGAAGAAGCAATCTGTAATTAGGTAGTATGTTTGATCAGCCATTTTTCCAATCTCTCCACAATTTTATACATTATCGCAGCGAGGATCGCAATGATAACAAGACTTGCCATTACGAGTGTAAAATCAAATACTTGGAATCCGTAAATAATTAAATAGCCGAGCCCTTCTTTCGATACAAGATATTCCCCAACGATTACTCCAACCCAAGATAATCCTACGTTTACTTTAAGTGTTGAAATCATGGCAGGAAGTGCTGCAGGAAATATCGCTTCTTTAAAAATTTGCGATTTTGATGCGCCAAAGCTTTTCAAAACTTTCTCATAGTTTGGATCTACCTCATTAAAAGCAGAATAAACGACAAGCGTTGTGACGATGACAGAAATAATGAATCCCATCGCAATAATAGAGAAATATCCTGGGCCAAATGCAACGATAAGGATAGGTCCTAGTGCAACTTTTGGCATCGCATTAAATACTACGAGATAAGGATCCATAACTTTAGAAAAACGAGCCGATGACCATAGCAGGATGGCAATTAATATCCCCCCAATTGTCCCAATAATAAAACCTAAAATCGTTTCAAATAGTGTAATCGAGAGGTGACTGAAAATCGAGCCGTTTGCAAATCTTGTTATGAGCAAATCGACTACCTTTGATGGGGAACTGAATAGTAATGGGTCAATCCAATAAAATCTGCTTGCAATCTCCCATAATGCTATAAAAAAGATTAGGATAGCAAGCTGCCAGGCAATAACGACTTTCTTTTCTCTTTGTAAGTGTTTTTTATAGTTTTCAAATAAGTGTTGATCTGTTTGTTGCTTCATATCTTTTATAACACCACCTTGCTAGCTGATTCTTTCTTATCTAACTCTTCCCAGATTTTATCGAAAAGCAGCTGATATTTCTGATGCTTCCGAACGAGAATTGGAGTCTCATTTCTTAACTCAATTGGTACTTCAAATACTCTGGCAATCGAGCCAGGATTTGCATTCATGATAAATACCCGGTCACTCATTGCAATTGCTTCACCAATATCATGGGTTACAAGAATTGCTGTTTTGTGATATGTCTTAAATAATTTTGCAACCAAGTTTTCGAGCTTTAATTTCGTTTGGTAATCAAGTGCTGAGAATGGCTCATCCAGCAGTAAAAGCTTCGGATCATTAATTAAAGTACGTACTAATGCAACACGCTGCCGCATTCCACCAGATAATGCGCTCGGATACTTCTCTGCAACATTCGCGAGACCAACTACCTCTAAAAGCTCTAATGCTCGTGATCGCGTTTCTTCGGTATGTTGATTTTGAATTTTTGGTCCTAATAAAATATTGTCGATAATTGTTTTCCATGGAAACAGATAGTCTTGCTGCAGCATGTAACCAATTGATAAATCGTTATTGCTGATTGATTTATGCTGGAGAAAAACATCCCCAGCAGTTTGTTTCATTATTCCAGCAATGATGGATAGAATGGTCGATTTACCACAACCACTCGGTCCAAGTAAAGAAATAAATTCTCCTTCCTTTACTGAAAATGATATATTGTCAAGAGCTTTAGTGAATCCGTTCTTCGAAAAATAGTGATGGGAAACATGTTCCAAGGTTAGAAATGACACATTATTTCCTCCTTAGTTACTAATAACATCTTCTGCAAACTCTGTATTTACCAAATCTTCATATGGCACATCCGCTGGAAGCTCGCCTGCTTCATCCATAATGGCTTTTAAGTTACTCCATTCTGCTTCTTCTAAGATTGGATCTGTCGCAAAAGAGTCTTGGTTTTTATACCGTTCGATTGATGAGGTTAATATTTCAAGGTCTGTATCTTCGAAATAAGGCTCAATTACTTTTGCAATTTCTTCTGCACTATTATCTGCTACCCATTGCTGTGCTTTGTAGATTGCTCTTGTAAATTTTGTAATAGTTTCAGGGTCTTCATTTAGAAAACTTTGTTTTGCCATAAATACGGTATATGGTACAGTACCTGATTCTTCACCAAATGACGCAACAATATGCCCTTGGCCTTCTTTCTCAAAAACACTTGCGGTTGGCTCGAATAATTGAACATATTCATATTCACCAGTAGCAAAAGCACCTGGAATATTTGCGAAATCAATGTTTTGCGTTAATTCCAAATCTGTATGTGGATTAATGCCATGTTGTTTCAGAACATACTCGCCAACCATTTGTGGCATTCCGCCAATCCGCTGACCTAAAAACTTGCTTCCGGCAACGTTTTCCCAAGTGAAATTTGGATCTGGATCTTTCGCAACTAGAAATGTTCCATCTGTTTGTGTTAATTGTGCGAAATTAATTGCATAGTCCTTTGAATCCTGCGCATAAACATAGATGGAGGTCTCTGATCCAACAAGAGCAATATCAGCACCATCAGAAAGTAGAGCAGTCATTGTTGTATCACCACCCCAAGTTGTTTGCAGCTCTACCTCTAGACCTTCATCCTCAAAAAAACCTTTCTCAAGAGCTACATATTGTGGTGCATAAAAGAGGGATCTTGTAACCTCGGCTAAGTTTATTTTTGTAACTTCTGATGAATTACAAGCACAGAGTAATAGGAGAAATAGTAACGCAAATACAGCGAAAAATTTAGTCTTTCTCATCGCATTCGACCCTTTCAAAATAAGTAATTTTACGTCAATACAGTTTATGCGGCAGTGAAAAAATGTGTGAATGCCTATATAGGGAAGTAACAATGGTATATTGTTGCTGCTTGAGAACACAGATGGAATTAGAAATAATGAGATACCTGGAGATATGTTGATATTTACGAGGGTTTAATAAACTCGCTGACATTCGACAAAAGCTTGTAACATGAATAGTCATTTACTGCTCAGCAAGAGTAATCCCCATCAAAAAAACCGACTTCCATAAGAAGTCGGCAGTTAGGATGAATCTAAAACATAATTTCGGGTAGAAAAGCTACCCATGTTTTCACTCATATATGAAATCCTTTTGGGATGAGGAAACTATTTTTAGAAAACTAAGGTTTAACCAAGCGTATAGGTGACAGCCTTAGTTGCACTTATTCGTTAAGAAAGTCGTTATCCTTTCTCATCTACCAGGTTAACCTTTGTAAAGTGGACCAGCTTGCCTAATATCATCTCCAGCTTCGGTAAACTTCTCAAAATTATGATGAAATTCCATTGCCAAGGATTTGGCAGCAATGTCATATGCAACTTTATCTTGCCATGTATATCTTGGAATTAGAACACTGTCAGGCACACCAGGAATAGATGTAGGGATCTGTAAACCAAAGATTTCATCTCCCGTTGTCTTTGCTGTATTTAGCTCTCCTACTAGTGCAGAATGGATCATCGCTCGCGTATAAGAAAGTTTCATACGCTCGCCAACACCATAAGGGCCGCCAGTCCAACCAGTATTCACAAGAAATACATTAGAATTATACATATCAATTTTTTCACCAAGCATTTCTGCATATCTAGCAGGAGCTAATGGAAGGAATGGTGAACCAAAGCAAGCAGAAAATGTTGCTTGTGGTTCTGTAACTCCTCTTTCTGTCCCAGCTAACTTACTCGTGTAACCGCTCAAGAAATGATACATTGCCTGTTCCTTCGTCAGCCTGCTAATTGGTGGCAATGTACCTGAAGCGTCGGCAGTTAAGAATATAATCGTATTTGGATGTCCTGCGACACTAGGGGATACAATATGATCGATATTTTCAAGTGGATATGCTGCCCTTGTATTTTCTGTTAAAATTGTATCGTCATAATCAGGAATTCTTGTATCATCATCTAGGATTACATTTTCTAACACTGTCCCGAAACGAATCGCATTGAAAATCTGTGGTTCTTTCTCCTGAGATAAGTTGATGCATTTCGCATAGCAGCCACCTTCGATATTAAAAACACCATCAGGTCCCCAGCCATGTTCATCATCACCAATTAGACGGCGATGTGGATCAGCAGATAATGTTGTTTTACCAGTGCCGGATAGGCCAAAGAATAACGCAACATCACCTTCTGCGCCAACATTTGCTGAACAGTGCATAGATAATATATCCCGCTGTGGCAGTAGGTAATTCATAATTGAAAAGATTGATTTCTTTATTTCTCCTGCATATTCCGTGCCACCGATTAAGATAATTCGTTTCTTAAAGGAAATCATAATAAAAGTTTCAGAGTTTGTTTTATCTATTACTGGATCTGCTTTAAAATTGGGTGCAGATATTATTGTGAATTCCGATTGATGTGTTTTAAGCTCTTCTTCTGAAGGCGTAATAAATAATTGTCGTGAAAATAAATTATGCCATGCATATTCGTTGATTACTTGAATTGGCAATCGATAATTAGTGTCCGCTCCAGCAAATCCTTGGAAGGAATAAGTTTCGTCTTTTTCCTTTAAATAATCGACGACTTTTCGGTAAAGGTTATCAAAGTAAACTTCTTCGATTGGCTGATTTACAGGTCCCCAATTAATAAAGGTGTCACATACTTTATCCTTAACGATAAACTTGTCTTTTGGAGACCGGCCAGTATACTTTCCAGTTGTAGCACGAATGGCTCCAGTATTAGTTAAAGTACCTTCATTTCGCTCCAGGATTTTTTCAACTAATTGCGGTACAGATAAGTTGTGCTGCATGTTTTCATGAGAAATTAATTCCTTCACCAAAGACTTTTCCACAGTTTTCATCTCGATTTATCCCGCCTTTTTAAGTTATACGATAAGCTTATTCGTTATTAACAACATTATTAAACTTAATTTTTAATTAGTATAACACATTAATAATAATAGTCCATACCAATAATGAATATTTTTAATATTTTACGGATTTTATTTTAAAGGTGTAATAATTGGGTGTTATTGCTCTTTATTAAGTAGGTAAGAAAGCATAAATACTTTCACACTGCATAATAACTGCAACTTAAGCTGTCATGTAAAAGCTTGTTAACGAATTTTTCTAATATTTTTAAACATTTCACTTGTCATGTAGTGTACTTTAAGGTATATACTGAACACAATAAAGATTAAATAATTAAAATGTTCTCAAGAAGACCTATAATAATTTGCGAATAAATTTAGGAGGTCCAATTATGGAATATGTGAAATTTGGTAATACAGGTATGGATGTTTCTCGTATTTGCTTAGGAGCAATGGGATTTGGTGATACTGAAAAATGGATCCACAAATGGGTTTTAAATGAAGAACATAGTCGCCCAGTCATCAAAAAAGCCCTCGATTTGGGGATAAATTTCTTTGATACGGCGAATATTTATTCAATGGGTGAAAGTGAAAAAATTCTTGGCCGTGCATTGAAAGACTATGCGGATCGTGATGATATCGTTCTTGCAACAAAAGTTCATTCAACGATGCGTCCAGGACGTCCAAATGGCGGTGGATTATCCAGGAAAGAAATTATGAGTGAAATCAATCATAGTTTGGAGCGCTTGGGAACAGATTATGTTGATTTGTACATTATTCACCGCTGGGATTATGAAACGTCAATTGAAGAAACAATGGAAGCTCTTCATGATGTCGTAAAATCAGGAAAAACTCGTTACATTGGTGCTAGTGCTATGTATGCTTGGCAGTTCCAAAAAGCGCAACGTGCAGCAGAGCGTAATGGCTGGACGAAGTTTGTTTCCATGCAAAATCACTATAATTTGATTTACCGTGAAGAGGAGCGTGAAATGATTCCATTTTGCCATGATGAAAAAATTGCAATTACACCATACAGTCCACTGGCTTCAGGCCGTTTGACCCGTGATTGGTCAGAAACGACACTTCGATCAGAAACAGATATGGTTCAACATTCAAAATATAATGCCATGATGGAAGCAGATCGTACGATTGTCGAACGTTTGGCAGAAGTAGCAAACAATTATGGTGTTACTCGTGATAAAATTGCATTAGCTTGGCTTCTTAACAAGGATCAAGTTGTATCACCAATCATCGGTGCCCAAAAAGAAAGCCATCTTGAAAGTGCGGCAACTGCAATTGATATTTACTTAACTCCTGATGAGATGCATTACTTAGAAGAACTGTATATTCCTCATCCCGTAGTAGGTGCTTTAGCAAATCCAGAAATCAATAAATAAAGCTGATAATCAGCTGTAACATGAAGAAATTAATAGTATTTTGCTTATACCACAGTGTAATACACTGTGGTATTTTCACTTATTATTAGGCTAAATGATTATTAGTAATGGAAAGTTTGCCATAAACTGCACCAACTTGAGTATTGACATGAACCAATGGATTCGTTAATCTATTAATGAACGGATATCTCTTATTCAGAGTCGGTGGAGGGACAGACCCAATGAAGCCCAGCAACCATCACATCGCGTGAAAAGGTGCTAACCTGATGCAAGGAAAATTCCTTGAACAATAAGAGTGAAAGGCCCGGTAACCCTTTCCTCATTTATATATAGGAAGGGCTTTTTTACTTTATAGAGTAAATATTTTATTTCTTAACGGAAGAAGAAAAGAAATTCTCCGAACGGGGATAAGGAATATTTTTTACTTACTCAGGTACGTTGAATAAATATTGAACATAGCTTAGTAAATAGAGATCCGTAACATCATATAAAGGGGAGTAAGCCTAATGGCTGCAAATCGTCGTTTATTTACATCAGAGTCTGTAACAGAAGGACATCCTGATAAAATGTCTGACCAAATTTCAGACGCAATTTTAGATGCAATTTTAGAAAAGGATCCATTTGCACGTGTTGCATGTGAGACCACTGTTACAACAGGATTAGTATTAGTTGCAGGGGAAATCTCCACAAGTACGTATGTAGATATCCCAGCAATTGTTCGCCAAACAGTGAAGGAAATTGGCTACACTAGAGCAAAATTTGGCTTTGATGCAGAAACATGCGCAGTAATGACTGCGATTGATGAGCAATCAGCGGATATTGCTGGTGGTGTAGACAAAGCTCTTGAAGCACGTCAAGGAAAAATGAGTGAAGCAGAAATTGACTCGATTGGTGCAGGAGACCAAGGCTTAATGTTTGGATTTGCTTGTGACGAAACGGAAGAATTAATGCCCTTGCCAATTTCGTTAGCGCATAGACTTGCGAAACGATTAACAGATGTACGTAAAGATAATACATTGGACTATCTTCGTCCAGATGGAAAAACACAAGTAACAATCGAGTATGATGAGAATGATACTCCTGTGCGTGTTGATACAATAGTAATTTCTACACAGCATCATCAGGATATTACAACAGAACAAATTGAAAAAGACATGATTGAGCACGTAATTCGTCCAATTGTTCCAGAATCTCTTCTTGATGAAAATACGAAATATTTCATCAACCCAACAGGACGCTTTGTAATTGGTGGACCACAAGGTGATGTAGGATTGACAGGTCGTAAAATTATCGTTGACACATATGGTGGATATGCTCGCCATGGTGGTGGAGCATTTAGTGGGAAGGATGCTACAAAAGTAGACCGTTCCGCAGCATATGCAGCTCGTTATGTTGCAAAAAATATTGTTGCAGCAGGTCTAGCTAAATCATGTGAGGTTCAACTTGCTTATGCAATAGGTGTTGCTGAACCAGTTTCCATAGCAATCAATACGTTTGGCACAGGCATTGTTGCTGAGGATGTTCTAGTAGAAGCGGTTCGTCAATTATTTGACCTTCGTCCAGCTGGAATAATTAATATGCTTGATTTAAGAAAACCAATCTTCCGAAACACGGCTGCATATGGTCATTTTGGCAGAACAGATATCGAGTTCCCTTGGGAAAAAACAGATAAAGTGAATGAATTAAAGGCATTATTAGTGAAATAATCCTTTTACAAGTCGTTTGGCAGTAATATGCTAGACGGCTTTTTTGTTTTAGAATGCATCCTAGAATAAAAATAGTTCAAAGCAGTAAAAAAAGGAAATCATCCCTTTTTATTGAAAAGGTAATATTAAATAAGGCTTATTAATATTCTTAAAGTATGTTTTAACGATTAATTTATTAATTTGTTACGGAGGGTTTTTTTTGGAAATATTTTTTAGATATAACTGGATGGTAAGACAAGACTGGTATCGTTGGTGTGAAGAGTTAAGTGAAGAAGAGCTTTTGCAAAACCGGACGGGTGGACTGGGTAATATATTACATACACTCTTCCATATTGTTGATGTTGAATGGAGCTGGATACGTCTTTTACAGGGTAAAACTGACTGTCAGGAGAGTTTCGATAATTTTAATAGCCTGCACAAGGTTCGAAAATTGGACGCAGAATTTCATTTGGAAGTGGAAAACTTTGTGAACAACTGGGATGCTAGTATGGAAAGTCAATTATATTATGATACTCTGCAAGATGGAAGCATTGTAACCGATACTTGGGGCGAAGTGATGAGACATATCATTGCTCATGAAATTCACCATATTGGACAACTATCAATTTGGGCAAGAGAGTTAGGAAGAAAGCCCATTACAGCAAACCTTATCGGAAGGGGACTTTCCTCTTATTCTAAAAAATAATTCAAATGCATATTAAATGAAATCGGCAAAACTCGCCGATTTCATCACAATCCTAAATTTGTATTCTCTTTATAATACTGTCCTTTTTCCATGTATGAATTTCTTATTCTTTCCATTTCCGCATAGTCCGCGTCGTTCAGCTGACGGACAACCTTTGCTGGTCTGCCAAAGGCAAGTGTGTTTGCCGGAATCTTTTTTCCTGGCGGGACTAGACTCCCTGCACCAATAAATGCATTCTCGCCAACTTCCGCTCCATCAAGAATAATTGATCCCATTCCGATTAGTGCGTTTTTCCGGATGATTGCGGAGTGTAATGTCACTTGATGACCAACCGTTACATCATCCTCGATGATTAATGGATTATCAGGACTTTGATGCAGCATGGATAAGTCTTGAATACTAACTCTTTTGCCAATCTTTGTTGGAGCTACATCTCCGCGAATAACGGTATGGAACCAGATGCTTGATTGTTCATCAATTGTCACGTCGCCAACAACTACAGCGTCCTTTGCAATAAAAGCTGTTTCATGAATGCTTGGCTTGCTTCCTTTATATTCCCCAATCACTTAAGATTTCCTCCCCTATGGATAAATTTCGTTCCGTATATTACCAAAAATTTGATGCTATAATATTGAGTATAACAAACTTTTATTAATCGGATGAATGAAATGATAGAGCGGAGGAAGCAGTTTGACTACAAATGTACCAAGAACAGCAGTGACATTACTTCGTGCTGTGTATCGTGATATATTCCCAGAAGTTAGTGAAGCGTTAGACTATTGGAAAAGTCGGGCAAAGCAAATTCCTAATTTAGAATTACGCACACAGGCACTTGCAAGTATTGATTCGAAACGATTCCATTGTCAGGGTGGTGCGGTATATGCACTTTTGGCAGCAGAGAATCGCAAACAGGCGATTCGCTTTATTGTTGCTTATCAAACAATCAGCGATTATTTAGACAATCTTTGTGATCGAAGCACATCAATGGATCCGGATGACTTCCGTTTATTGCACCAAGCAATGGAGGATGCTCTTTCGCCAACGAATAAGGTAAAAAACTACTATGAATTAAGAAAAGAGCAAGAGGACGGAGGCTACTTGGTGGATCTCGTCCAAACTTGCCAGGAAATATTAGCAGGAACCCCTAATTATGCTATTATTAAGCCAATTTTGTTGGAGCTTGAAACGATGTATGCGGATTTACAAGTACATAAGCATGTCCATGTGGAAGAGAGAGTTCCACGGTTAACCGCTTGGTATGAAGATAATAAGTGGAAAACTCCTACATTAGCTTGGTATGAATTTGCAGCAGCATCTGGATCGACGCTAGGAATTTTCTGCCTTGTTTCATATGCTCTGGGAGGCAGGATGTCGGGTGAGCTTGCAAGGAAAATCTATGACGGGTATTTTCCATATATGCAAGGATTACATATTTTACTCGATTACTTTATTGATCAACAAGAAGACGAGCAAGAAGGTGATTTGAATTTCTGTAGCTTCTATTCGAGCAAAGAACAAATGAATTTGCGTTTTCATTATTTTATTGAGCAAACTGCACAGCATATTCAATTATTACCTAACAAAAAGTTCCATGAGATGGTGCAGCAAGGTTTAGTCGCATTATATTTAGGAGATTCGAAAGTGAAACAACTAGATGATGGTGAGCATATGACAAAGGAACTCTTAAAAGCGAGTGGTGCAATGGCAACCTTTTTCCATTGGAATATAAAAATGTATCATAAGCGAGCGAAAATATGACTGTTACCTTTTTAGGAGTAGTTAAGAGAGTGTAACTATGGCCGTCACCGAAAGACATGGTTAAAATCTTAGTTTTTTAATCATTCTGAAAGGAATTTGTGGTCGCAGAATAGAATAGGATATTGAAAGATAATGTTTTAAATATTAAACGATAATTTAGCCTAGGGAACCAATAAGTGTAATACTCATTTGGATCGCATCAAATGAAAGTAGGTGCCGATATGCTAAAAGACGCGTGGCTTGTATCCTTTATTCGCTTTCCATTATTAATAATTGCATTGCTACTTCTTTTCGTTATATTCGAACTTAGTGGATTACAGTTTCATTTTCCATTTCTACCAGAACTATCAACTATATACTTTACAGTAGTAAATATTATTTGTTTTATTCTGATTCATCGATTGCTGAAAAAAGAAGGACGCACGTTAAAAGAGCTTATTGGTTATAGGCAGGAATTTCTAATCAAAGATATTCTATACGGCTTTCTGTGGTTAGTTGTCTTATTTGTTCCATTTACGTTAGCAGTTATGTGTACGATGTTTATTATGTATGGAGTAGACATGCTGCAACACTTCCAAACAGTTTTTGCTGGAGATGAGGATAGTTATTTATTTACTCGACCAGTATGGTTAATGTGGTTTGCTGCAATTGTCTCCTTAGCTTTTCCCTTTCTAAACGGACCAATTGAAGAAATAATGTATCGGGGTTACGCACAACCGATATTCTTTAAGTATTTTAAGAAAGTATGGATTGCAATAGTAATACCTTCTTTAGGTTTTGCGCTTCAACATGTTTTTTGGCAGCTACATTCGAGGGGGCAATTATTTACTTTGCAGCGTTTTTTCTTTGGGGAATTGGTAGTGGAATAATCTATTATAAGCAAAAGCGATTATTACCACTCATTATATGTCACTTTCTTGTCAACATTTCATTTAGTATATTTCCAATTATTTTTCTAATATTAGGTGTGACTGGATAAAAAGGGGGCAGGCTCATGGATAGAAAATATAATGATTTAATTGGGGAAATCTTGGAATCATCCGGGGAGAAGGATAATATCAACTTAGAAGGAACGGGAAAACCACTGCCAAAAGGGTATGTGCAGCGAGATGTACTTCAAAATTTCCAAAAGATAGCAAAGGATGCAGGTTATCTTCCACCATGGCTTAAACTCCAAAAGGAGATATCAGCATTACTCTTAGAAGCAGAAACAGAAAATGATATCAAAAAAATTAATAAAAAGGTGAAAGAATATAATGCACTTTGTCCAGTGCCGATGCAAAAAATGTTAGTGCGTCTCGATGAAGTGGAGAAAGCTAGAGGAATTTGGGAGTAGAGATTTACTAGAATATTAACAGTATCAGTGTAAGCCGCAATGGTTCACGATTACAAAAAAGAAGGGATGATCAAATAATGATCATCCCTTCTTTAAATTTCGTTAAGACAGTTTTATAATTAATTGCATTAGAGCACTTATTAAATACGAAGATTTAGCCTTTCTTATCTGCCAAGGCGTGTTTATTAATCTGCTTTTTTCTGAATCGCTAGGATAAACGGAGGGTCATTTTTCTGATTGATAAAGCCGTAGCGAAGGACACTATATTTCTTCTGATCCAAATGAAATAGATGTTTTAAGATTGCTTCCTTTTCTTCTTTTCCGCCCTCATGTCCATGATATACGACAATAACGATGAGTCCATCTCTTC